>NZ_JBNCAB010000065.1:0-39754 GCF_049805555.1 Burkholderia sp. DN3021
TGCCCGCGCCGCGCCCGCCGCGCGCGCGCGTCGACGCACCGGCCGCCGGCGAGCGCATGTCGGCCGCGTTCGCGCTGCAGACGCTCGCCGACGTGCGCGACGCACAGGACATCGTCGTCGAGGAAGCGCCGAGCGCGCGGCCCGTGATGCAGGAACACCTGCCGTTCACGCGCAGCGGCACGTTCTACACGATGGACAGCGGCGGGCTCGGCTACGGGATGCCGGCCGCCGTCGGCGTCGCGCTCGCGCAGCCGGGCCGGCGCGTGATCGCGCTGATCGGCGACGGGTCGAGCCTGTATTCGATCCAGGCACTGTGGAGCGCCGCGCAGTTGAAATTGCCGATCACGTTCGTGATCCTGAACAACCGGCGCTACGCGGCGCTGCAGGATTTCGCGCCGGTGTTCGGCTTTGGCCCCGGCGATCCCGTGCAGGGCACCGATCTGCCCGACCTGGATTTCGTCGCGCTCGCCGAAGGGATGGGCTGCCGCGGCGTGCGCGTCGCCGATGCGGCGCGCCTGCGCGGCACGCTGACCGACGCGCTGCATGCCGCGACGCCGGTCGTCGTCGAAGTCGAGATTGCCTGACGCGCGACGCGCGTCTTTCCGGAGACTCCATGCAAACCGTATCGATGCTGATCGGCGGCGAACGCCGCCACTCATCCAGCGGCGCGACCTTCGTGCGCCGCAACCCGCTCGACGGCGAAATCGCGTCCGAGGCGCCCGCGTGCACCGTCGACGATGCGCGTGCGGCGGCCGACGCGGCCGCGCGCGCCTTTCCCGAATGGGCCGCGCTCGGCCCCGGCGCGCGCCGCGCGCTGCTGCTGAAGGCGGCCGCCGCGCTCGAAGCGAAGCATGAACAGTTCGTCGCCGCGATGGCGGCCGAGACGGGCGCATCCGCGCTGTGGGCCGGCTTCAACGTGCACCTTGCCGCGAGCGGGCTAGTCGAGGCCGCATCGCTGACCACACAGGTCGGCGGCGAACTGATTCCGTCCGACGTGCCCGGGTCGCTCGCGATGGGCGTGCGGCAGCCGGCCGGCGTGGTGCTCGGCATCGCGCCGTGGAACGCGCCGGTGATCCTCGCGACCCGCGCGCTCGCGCTGCCGCTCGCATGCGGCAACACGGTCGTGCTGAAGGGCTCGGAGCTGTGTCCCGTCACGCACGGGCTGATCGTCGAGGCGCTGCAGGAGGCTGGATTGCCGCCGGGCGTCGTCAACTTCGTGACGAATGCGCCCGACGATGCGGGCGCCGTCGTCGACGCATTGATCGCGCATCCGGCCGTGCGCCGCGTGAATTTCACCGGCTCGACGCGCGTCGGCAGGATCGTCGCCGAAGCATGCGCGCGCCACCTGAAGCCGTCGGTGCTGGAGCTTGGCGGCAAGGCGCCGTTCGTCGTGCTCGACGATGCCGATCTCGACGCAGCGGTCGCGGCGGCCGCGTTCGGCGCGTTCGCGAATTCCGGGCAGATCTGCATGTCGACCGAGCGGATCGTCGTCGACGCGTCGATTGCCGATGCGTTCGTTGCGAAGCTTGCCGACAAGGCCGCGTCGCTGCCGCTCGGCGACCCGCGCAACGGCCCCGTCGTGCTCGGCTCGCTGATCGACATGAAGGCCGTCGAGCGCTGCAACGCGCTGATCGACGATGCGCTCGCGCACGGCGCGACACTGCTGTGCGGCGGCAAGGCCGACAGCACGCTGTTCCCGGCGACGCTGCTCGATCGCGTGAGCCCGGCGATGCGCATCTATGCCGAGGAATCGTTCGGCCCGGTGAAGGGCACGTGCGCGTCGACGGCGAGGCGGCGGCGATCCGCTGCGCGAACGACAACGCGTTCGGGCTGTCGTCGGCCGTGTTCAGCCGCGACGTCGCGCGCGCGATGCGCGTTGCGGCACGCATCGAATCGGGCATCTGCCACGTGAACGGCCCGACCGTGCACGACGAGGCGCAGATGCCGTTCGGCGGCGTGAAGGACAGCGGCTTCGGCCACTTTGGCGGCAAGGCCGGCATCGCGGCGTTCACGGATCTGCGCTGGATCACCGTGCAGACCGCGCCGCGCCACTATCCGTTCTGACGAGGCCACCGACGATGAGAATCGCCATTCTGGGCGCGGGCGCGATGGGCTCGCTGTTCGGCGGGCTGCTGGCCGAAAGCGGCGAGGCCGTCACGCTGATCGACGTGAACGACGCGCATCTCGATGCGATCCGTCGCGACGGGCTGCGCATCGACGACGCTCGCGGCGAACGCCGCATCCGCGCATTGCGGGCCGTGCGGCCGGAAGCCGCGAATGCGGACGCGGCCGCATCGCCCGATGCATCGTTCGACCTGCTGATCGTTTTCACGAAATCGCTGCATACGCGTGCGGCGCTCGACGGCGTGCGCGCGCTGCTGACGTCGCATACGCACGTGCTGACATTGCAGAACGGGCTCGGCAACGTCGAGACGCTGAATGCGTTCGTGCCGCTCGAACGCATCCTGGTCGGCGTGACGACGTGGCCGGCCGATGCCGCGGGGCCCGCGCACGTTCGCTCGCACGGCGCGGGCACGATCCGCATGATGACGGCCGACGGCCACGCACACCCGTTCGCGACGGCCGTGGCCGATGCGCTGTCGCGCGCGGGGCTCGCATGCACGCTCGACGCCGACGTGTGGGCCGCGATCTGGGAGAAGGTCGCGTTCAACGCTGCGCTCAACACGCTGTGCGCGGCGACCGGCTGCACGGTCGACCAGCTCGGCAACCATCACGACGGGCCGCGGCTCGCGCTCGCGATCGCAGCCGAGACGGCCGCCGTCGCCCTCGCGAACGGAATCGCCGTCGACGGTGAACGCATCGCGCGCAACGTCGAACACGCAATCGGCGAGCATCGCGGCCATCGCCCGTCGATGCTGCAGGACGTGCTCGCGGGCCGCCGCACGGAAATCGACGCGATCAGCGGCAAGGTCGTCGCGGCCGCGCGCGAAGCGGGCGTCGCGGTGCCGCATACCGAGACGCTGCTCGCGCTCGTCCGGCTGATCGACGCACGGGTGAACTGAGCATCGGGCCGGCGGCGCGGCTTGCGCCGCACGACGATACGAGCCGTCGCGCGCAGGCGATGGCGCCGGATCGAGACGGGTTGAAAAGACACCGGCGCCGACGCATTGACGCCGGCCGACCGCGCAGTACGAGATTCGGGCACGCGTCGACGCGCCAGCCCGGACAACAGGAGACGCCATGAAAGCCATCGAATGCCGTTGTCTTGCCGCGCGCCGTTCGCGCACGTTGCCGCCGACGCGCGGCGCACGGGAGGTCGCATGAGCACGCGCGACGGATTGCCGCCGCCGTCGGTCGACATCGGCACGACGCTCGACGACGGGCCGTTCACGACGATGCAGCGCTGCGTGGTGCTGCTCGCCGCGCTCGCGATCGTGCTCGACGGCTTCGACGGCCAGTTGATCGGCTTCGCGATTCCCGTGCTGATCCGCGAATGGGGCATCACGCGCGGCGCGTTCGCGCCGGCCGTCGCGGCCGGGCTGATCGGGATGGGCATCGGCAGCGCGTGCGCGGGGATCGTCGCGGACCGCTTCGGCCGCCGCCAGGCCGTGATCGGCAGCGTGTTCCTGTTCGGCGTCGCGACCTGCGCGATCGGCTTCGCGCCCGACGTCGCGGCGATCGCGATGCTGCGCTTCTGCGCGGGGCTCGGAATCGGCGGCGCGCTGCCGACGGCCACGACGATGACGGCCGAATACACGCCCGCGCGGCGCCGCACGATGATGGTGACCGCGACGATCGTCTGCGTGCCGCTCGGCGGGATGCTGGCCGGCCTGTTCGCGCACGAGGTGCTGCCGCGCTACGGCTGGCGCGGGCTGTTCTTTGCAGGCGGCGCGCTGCCGCTCGTGCTCGGCTTCGTGCTCGTGCGCGCGCTGCCCGAATCGCCGCGTTATCTCGCGCGACGTCCCGCGCGCTGGCCGGAACTCGGCGCGCTGCTCGTGCGGATGCAGCGGCCGGTCGCGCCGGGCACCGTGTTCACCGATACGAAAGACGCACGCGCGCCCGGCGGACGCGGCGGCTTCGGCGCGCTGTTCGCGAGCGGCCAGGCGCGCGACACGATCGCGCTGTGGTGCGCGTTCTTCATGTGTCTGCTTGCTGTCTACGCGGCGTTCAGCTGGCTGCCGACGATGCTGGCCGCGAGCGGGCTGAGCGTGTCGGTCGCGGGCGCGGGTCTCACCGCGTACAACCTCGGCGGCGTGATCGGCGCGCTGCTGTGCGCATGGGCGATCGCGCATGCCGGGTCGCGCTGGCCGCTCGCGCTGTGCAGCATCGGCGGCGCGGCGAGCGCGGTGTGGCTGATGGGTGTCGATGCGAGCCGCCACACGAACTGGCTGATCGTCGGGCTCGGCCTGCACGGGCTGTTCGTCAACGCGGTGCAGTCGACGATGTATGCGCTTTGTGCGTACATCTACCCGACGGCGGTGCGCGCGACGGGCACCGCGAGCGCACTCGCGTTCGGCCGGCTCGGCGCGATTCTCAGCGCGTTCGCGGGCGCGATCGTGATCACGGCGGGCGGTGCGGGTGCGTACCTGACGATGCTGGCCGCGGCGATGGGCGTCGTGTGCATCGCGCTGCTCGCGGTGCGGCGGCACATTCCGCGGCTGTCGCGCGCGCAGTCGGTGCCGCGCGACGGGGAGGAGCTGGCCCGCACGTCGTCGTGACGTGCGGGCGCATCGCGTGCATCGCGCGCGTTACAGCGTGGTGCGCACGTGCCAGAGCTCGGGGAACAGCACGACGTCGAGCATCTTGCGCAGATACGGCGCGCCGCTGGTGCCGCCCGTGCCCTGCTTGAAGCCGATGATGCGCTCGACCGTCGTCACGTGACGGAAGCGCCACTGGCGGAACGCGTCCTCGAGATCGACCAGTTCCTCGGCCATCTCGTACAGCTCCCAGTGCTGCTGCGGGTGTCGGTACACCTCGAGCCACGCGGCTTCGACCGTCTCGTCGTGCCGTGTCGGCTGCGTCCAGTCGCGCTCGAGCCGCTCCGGCGCGATCGGGAACCCGCGCCGCGCGAGCAGGCGCACGACCTCGTCGTAGAACGACGGCGCTTCGAGCGTCGCGCGCACCTGTTCGAGGAGGTCGGGCCGGTGCGCATGCGGCTGCAGCATCTGCACGTTCTTGTTGCCGAGCAGGAATTCGAGCTGGCGATACTGGTAGGACTGGAAGCCCGACGACTGCCCGAGATACGGCCGCATCGCCGAATACTCGGACGGCGTCATCGTCGACAGCACGTTCCACGCCTGCACGAGCTGCTCGAGGATGCGCGACACGCGCGCGAGCATCTTGAATGCGGGCGGCAACGCATCGGAGCGCACCGCGTCGAGCGCGCCGCGCAGCTCGAACAGCGCGAGCTTCATCCACAGCTCGCTCGTCTGATGCTGGATGATGAACAGCATCTCGTTGTGATCGGGCGACAGTGGGTGCTGCGCGTCGAGGATCGAGTTCAGCGACAGGTAGTCGCCGTAGCTCATCGACTTCGAGAAATCGAGCTGCGCGTTGTGCCAGCCGGCTTGGCCCGAGGTATCGCCCGGCACGTGCGGCGCTTCGTGTGCCGCTTGTGCCGAATGTACCGGTTGCGCGGCGCGTGCGCCCGAGAACGGGCAGCCCGCCGGCGCTTCGTCGCCGGGCGGCTGCATATGACCAGAATTCACGACTTTCTCCAGGATTGAATGACGGGGCGCGGCGCGTTATCCGCACGTCACTGCGGCGCGCGCCGGGCAAAACCGGTCAGGTCACCGCGCCGCGTTCGGCGAACTCGGGCGCCTTCCACGCATCGGTGGCCAGGATGTCGCGCAGCGTCTCGACGGCATCCCACACGTCGACGAAGCGCACATAGAGCGGCGTGAAGCCGAAACGCAGCACGTATGGCTCGCGGTAGTCGCCGATCACGCCGCGCGCGATCAGCGCCTGCATCACTTCGTAGCCGTGCGGATGCTCGAAGCTCGCCTGCGAGCCGCGCTGGTGATGCGAGCGCGGCGTGACGAGCTTCAGCGACAGGCCCGCGCAGCGCGCTTCGACGAGCGCGATGAACGCGTCGGTCAGCGCGAGCGACTTGCGGCGGATCGCCTGCATGTCGGTCTGCAGGAACACGTCGAGCCCGCATTCGACCATCGACATCGACACGATCGGCTGCGTGCCGCACAGGAAGCGCGCGATGCCCGGATCGGGTGCGAAGCCCGGCTGCATCGCGAACGGCGCGCGGTGGCCCCACCAGCCGGACAGCGGCTGCGAGAAGTGCGCGTGATGGCGCTGCGGCACCCACACGAACGCGGGCGAACCGGGGCCGCCGTTCAGGTACTTGTACGTGCAGCCGACCGCGCCGTCCGCGCGCGCGCCGTTCAGGTCGACCGGCACCGCGCCGGCCGAGTGCGCGAGATCCCACAGCATCAGCGCGCCAGCGTCGTGCACGAGCTGCGTGACGGCCGGCATGTCGTGCATGTAGCCGGTGCGGTAGTTCACGTGCGTGATCATCGCGACGGCCGTGTCCGCGCCGAGCGCGTCGGGCAGGTCGGCCGGATCGTCGATCAGGCGCAGCTCGTAGCCGCCGCCGAGCTGCTCGATCAGCCCCTGCGCGATATACAGGTCGGTCGGGAAGTTCGAGCGTTCCGACACGATCACGCGGCGCTCGGGCGCGCGCCCGGCCTGATGACGCAGCGTCGCCGACAGCAGCTTGAACAGGTTGATCGAGATGGTGTCGGTCACGACCGTTTCGCCGGGCGCGCCGCCGATCAGCGTCGCGAGCTTGTCGCCGAGGCGGCGCGGCAACGCGAACCAGCCGGCCGTGTTCCAGCTGCGGATCAGCCCTTCGCCCCATTCGGCGCCGATCACCTGCTGCGCGCGCGCGGCCGACGCGCGCGGCTGCGCGCCGAGCGAGTTGCCGTCGAGGTAGATCACGCCGTCGGGCAGTGCGAACTGGTCGCGCAGCGGGGCGAGCGGGTCGTCGCGGTCGAGGGCGAGCGCGTCTTCACGGGTCTTGATCATGATGTGGGGTCGTGGGTCGGAGTAGTCAGAAAGCATGCGCGGGCAGCGCGCGCAGCACCGCGCGCACGGGGCTCGCGTCGAGCGTCGCGAACTTCAGCGGCAGTGCGATCAGTTCGTAGTCGCCGGGCGGCACGTCGTCGAGCACGATGCCTTCGAGGATCGCCATCCGGTGCGCACGCACGCGGTGATGCGCATCCATCGTCTTCGATTCCTGCGGGTCGAGCGACGGCGTGTCGATGCCGACCAGCTTCACGCCATGCGCGGCGAGCAGGTCGATCGTTTCAGGCGCGACCGCGCAGAAGCCGGGGTCCCATTGCGTGACCGGCGCTTGCGCACAGGTGCGCAGCAGCACGCGCGGCGGCACGCCGTCGAGCGCGGCCGCAACGTCGGCCGGCTGCACGACGGGCGATGCGCCGATGCAATGGATCACGCGGCACGGGCCGAGATAGGTGTCGAGCGGCACGGCGCCGATCGGCGCGCCGTCGGCGTCGTAGTGCAGCGGCGCGTCGCAGTGCGCGCCCGTATGCGGCGACAGCGTCAGACGCGCGACGTTGACCGGCGAGCCGGCCTCCATCCGCCACACGCGTTCGACGGAAACCGGCGTATCGCCCGGCCACACGGGGGTGGCGGGGCTGACAGGCGGCGAGATGTCCCAGAGAGTGTCCATGGCATGACGAATCGGTGAATCGATGCTTCGAATGATAGGTGGACGCTCGCAGAAAGTGCTTGCGAAATAAACATGGACAATCCGCCGGATTGGCAGATAATTCGACTGAGAGGGAAAACGGGGACCAAAAATGCACGCGATCACGCTCGATGCCACCGACTGCCGGATTCTGGCGGTATTGCAGGAGGAGGGCAGAATCAGCAATCTCGATCTGGCGGAACGGATTTCGCTTTCGCCGTCCGCCTGCCTGCGCCGCATGCGCCTGCTCGAGGAGCAGGGCGTGATCGAGCACTATCGCGCGTGCCTGAGCCGCGAGAAGCTCGGCTTCGAGCTCGAGGCGTTCGTGCAGGTATCGATGCGCAACGAAGAGAATCAATGGCACGAGCGCTTCGCGGAAGCGCTGCGCGAATGGCCGGAGGTGGTCGGCGCGTTCGTCGTGACGGGCGAGAGCCACTATCTGCTGCGCGTGCTCGCGCACAACCTCAAGCACTATTCGGATTTCGTGCTGAACCGGCTCTACAAGGCGCCGGGCGTGATGGACATCCGTTCGAACATCGTGCTGCAGACGCTGAAGGACGAAGCCGGCGCGCCGGTCGGGCTGGCGCGCACGGGTGCGATCAAAGCGGTGTAAGGCCGTGGAAGCCGCCGCCGTGGAACACGAGCGGCGGTGTTTCGTCCGAAGCGGCGCGCACGCCGCAGCGTTCCACTTCGCCGACGAAGATCACGTGGTCGCCTTCGTCATAGCGGCTGCGGTTGTGGCATTCGAACCACGCGAGCGCGCCGTCGAGCACGGGCATCCCCGAGTTGCCGGCCACATGCGCGATTCCTTCGAAGCGGTCGCCCTTGTAGGTCGAGAAGCGCTTGCACAGGTCGAGCTGCGATGCGGCGAGCACGTTCACCACGTAATGGCTGTTGCCGCGGAATACGGGCGTCGATGCCGATTTGTGCGCGAGGCTCCACAGCACGAGCGGCGGATCGAGCGATACCGAGTTGAACGAGCTGGCGGTGATGCCGATCAATTGCCCGGACGGCGCGCGCGTCGTGATCACCGTCACGCCCGTCGCGAACTGGCCGAGCGCCTGGCGGAAGGCGGCCGCGTCGAAATCCGGCGGATTGGCGCGGCTCATCGGGCGGCCATCCGGAACGAAACGGGCGGGCGCGGCGCGACGCGGGGGTGACGGGCGCGGCGGACGAAAGGCGACAAGGCGGTCGATTGGGAAGTGGTGCGCATGGCCCGATTTTAGCGGAATCGGCGCCGCCGGGCCCGGCCGGACGGCGCATTGCGAGGATAGCGTGACGTAACGAACGCTGCGGCGCGATGCCAGGATCACGATGGCGCGCGGTCGGCATGGCCGTTCTGTCGCGTTTTTGTGCGGTGCCGCCGGCCTGTCCACCTGCCGATCCACTGATTCGCCGCGCCGCCCATCGATGCCCGTGCTATTGCGTCGCCGCCAGCCCGAGCGACAGCGCGCCCGTCACGATCAGGCTCGACGCCCACACCGCATCGAGATTGAACCAGCTCCGCGACACGAATTTCAGCCCGAGATAGCGGTACACGAGCCACGCGAGCCCGCCGGCGGCGGCGATCATCGCGGCCGCATGCACGGCCGCGACGACGAGCGCCATCCCGAGATGCGCATCGACGAGCGTGGCCGCCGCGCGGTGGCCGGCGTCCATGTCGAGCCCGCAAAGCCCGAGGTAGATCGGCACCAGCATCAGCCCCGCACCGTGCGCGATCGCGACCGCGAACGACCACAGGCCGAGCCGCGCCGGCGGGATCCGCGCAAGCGCGCGCGGATGCCGGCGCCGGATCAGCAGCACGGCGCCGAAGCCGATCACGAGCGCGCTCGCGCCGATCCGGATCGCCGACTGCCACGCGAGCAGCGCGGCGAGCAGCCCGAATGGCAGCATCACCGCGAATACCGCGAGCGCATGGCCGAGCGCGAGATAGCCGAGCGCCGCGACGAGCGCGCCGCCGCGGCGCGTCATCAGCGCGTTCGACACCGCGAGCGGCCAGCCCATCGCGGGATTGAGCCCGTGATACACGCCGCTCGCGAGCACGGCCGCCCACAGCGCGAACTGCGCGTGAAGTCCGGTGTTCAACGCTTGACCGACGGGTAGCAGAACGAGTCGGTCGAGCAGTCGCCGCCTTCGAGCCGGATCTGGTGCGCGCGATAGCCGTCGGGGAACTCGACCCAGTAATCGTCGGCGAGCGTCAGCCCGCCGTCCGGCCCCGCATGCGCGAGCACCTGCGCGGCCGGCACGCCGTCCGGATAGAACTGGTCGTCCCACGTCGAATAGAGCGAGTTGGTCCAGTACACGCGCCGGCCGTCGCGGCTGATCTCGACCATCTGCGGGCCGCCCGCGAACGCGCGGCCGTTCGTGTGCGGCGCGCGGCGCACGATGCCGCCGATCCGCACCGACCCCGCGAGCACCGGGTTGTGCGGATCCGACACGTCGTACTGGCGCATCTCGCCGGTGCCCCAGCACGACACGTAGAGGAAGCGGTCGTCGAGCGACAGGTCGATGTCGGTCACGAGCGGCGGCACCGCGCCGAACGCTTTCAGCAGCGGCGGCAGTTCGTCGGCCGCGGCCGGCTCGGCCGGGATCGTCGCGGTCTTCTTCACATGGAACTTGCCGTCCTCGCGCCACCAGGTCCAGATCGAGCCTTCGAGGTTCGTCGTATCGACCACCACGCCGACGAATCCGTATTCGCGCACCGGGTCGTGCGCGGGCCGCACTTCGAGCGCCATCTGGTGCTGCGCGCCGAGATCGATCGTCTGCACGTTGCGCCGCGCGCGCAGGTCCCAGAAATGCAGCCGGTGCCCGTATTTGTTCGCGAGCAGGTCCTCGGGCACGATGCCGTTCTCGAATTGCGGCGGCAGCGCCCATTCGCTCGACACCATGTAGTCGCGCGGCAGGTTCCACCAGAAATCGTAGTGCTTGTCCTGCGGGCCGCGATCGATCTCCCAGCGGCCGAGCACGTCGAAGGTTTCGCAATCCATGATGAAGATGCCGGGCGCGCCGTCGGTGCCGTCCTTGCCCGCGCCGCCGAGCGTGCTCACGTAGATGCCCTCGGGGCCGCAGTGAACGGTGTGCGGCCGCGAATAACCGGTCTTCGCGAAGATCTCGTCGGGTTCGATGATCTTGTGGATGCGCGCCTGCGTCGGGTGCGGCTTCGTGTCGATCACGTAGATGCGCGACGAGCGCAGGCCGGGGATGATCAGGAAGCGGCGTTCGAGGAACGCATGGCCGGTCAGCGGCGACAGCGCCGACGAGCACGCGTTCCAGCCGAAGTGGTGAAACTCGTCGCCGGTGTTCGGCATCGTCACCGTGTGCACGATCTTTCCGTAGGTCGGCGAGCCGGGCTTCACGTCGATCACGGCGAGCGCGTCGGGTCTGGAAAAATCGGGGCTCAGCAACAACGTATAGGCAAACTCTTCCGCCGGCGCCTGCATCGCAAGCTCGGGAGAAGCGTGAAACGTCGGGTCAGGCCGCATGCTCATGGTGATGCCCTCTCGGTGGTATCGGACTACTGACGCACGGCCGTGCGCTGCGGGCGTGCGGGTCGAGGTGGCCGCGCGGCGCGCATCTCGCCGGCGGGCGCGATCGGCAGGCGGACGCACGCGTCGGCGACACGCGCGGCGCCGTGCATCAGATCGTGAATGCGGGTGAAGACGAGGTGCGGGATCGTCGCGCCCGCGGTGATACGGGCGCACGGCGTCGCGATGGTACGGCTGAAGCGTCGGCTCGCGACGTGGCGGCGACCGGGCCCGCAACGCGGGCGATGTCTGTCAAGACGTGCATATCGATGTTCCGGCAGATGATGGGTGCATCAGGGTCGGGCGTGCATCGGACGCTTTGCGTGGCCGGACGGTTTGCGCCGCGGTCACGCGTGCCTAAGTGTAGTCGAGAAACGTGCGGTCGGTCGCGCGCGGCACCTGTGCGATCTGCCAGGTTCGCGCGCGAGTGAGATACTTGCCGAAGTGCCGCTGCGTCGCGTACCACGGACGCGCGGCGGCGAGATGCAACGGTGGCGCCGGCACCTGCGTGCCGGCTGCTGTCATCAACGAGGGGCTGATTTCATGGGGAACGCAATGCTTGAAACCGCGACGTTGGGAGGCGGGTGTTTCTGGTGCACGGAGGCCGTGTTTCTCGACGTCGACGGCGTGACGGCCGTCCAGTCGGGCTACGCGGGCGGCCACACGCGCAATCCCGGTTATCGCGACATCTGCGAAGGCGACACGGGCCACGCGGAAGTCGTCAACGTGACGTTCGATCCGGCGCGCATCGGCTATCGCGAGATCCTCGAGATCTTCTTCGCGACGCACGATCCGACCCAGTTGAACCGGCAGGGCAACGACGTCGGCACGCAGTACCGGTCGGTCGTGTTCACGCATTCCGATGCGCAGCGCGATACCGCGCTCGACGTGATCCGCGAGCTGGAGCGCGAGCAGGTGTTCGGGCAGCCGATCGTTACGCAGGTCGTGCCGCTCGACGGCAACTACTGGCCGGCCGAGGACTATCACCAGAACTATTACGCGCGTAACCCGGGGCAGGGCTACTGCTCGGTCGTGATCGGGCCGAAGCTCGCGAAATTCCGGCAGAAGTTCTCGCACCGGCTGAAGTCGCTGCGCGGCGCGTAAGCGTGCGAACGGCGGAAACCGACGAAACCGGCGAAACCGACGTTAAGCCGCCTCGCCGCGCCACTGCGCGCACGCGGCGGCGATCTCGCGCGCGAGCGCGATGCACGACAGCGGCGCGGAGCCTTCCGCCTTGTTGTTGATCGTGATGAGCACCGGCTGACCGGCCAGCGCATAGCGCGCGGCCAGTTCGGCGAGCGCCGAGCGCGTGGCCGGATCCTCGTCGACCAGCTTGTCGAACGGTTCGTACTTCGCTTTCGCCTGTTCGTACTTGAAGCCGCCGTGCAGGCTCCAGCGCACGATCAGCGGGCCCGGCGCGTCGCCGTCGAGCAGCGCGAGCGCGGCGGCCTGGCGCAGCGGGTCGGGCATCCGCGCGTGCAGGCCGACGCAGTAGCGCACACCGAGCGCGGCGAGCGCGCGGATGAAGCGCGGCGTGAGCAGGCTCGCGTCGCGGATCTCGATCGCGTAGCGCGGGCCCTCGGCTTCCGGCGGCAGCGGCGGCAGCGCCGCGAAGAACGCGGCGAGCCGGTCGATCAGCGCGGCCGGTTCGGCGAGCAGATGATCGGGCAACGGCGAGAACTGGAACACGAGTACGCCGGCTTTCCGGCCGAGCCCTACGAGGCACGGCTGCACGAATTCCCGGGTGGCGAGCTGCGCGTCGAGGAAGGTCGGGTTCGGCCCCGACGGCTCGCCGCGCCGGCCGCGCACGACCGCGTCGGTCACGGCGGCCGGCGCCTTCACGACGAAGCGGAAATCGTCGGGCACCTGCTGCGCGTAGCGCAGGTAGTCGGCGACGGACAGCGGGCCGTAGAACGACCGGTCGAGACTCACGCTCTTCAATAGCGGATGCGCACCGTATGCTTCGA
This sequence comes from Burkholderia sp. DN3021, assembly GCF_049805555.1. Lineage (NCBI taxonomy): Bacteria > Pseudomonadati > Pseudomonadota > Betaproteobacteria > Burkholderiales > Burkholderiaceae > Burkholderia > Burkholderia sp. DN3021. The sequence goes on from NZ_JBNCAB010000065.1 coordinate 13,176, forward strand.
GCCCTTCGCGCGACAGCTTCGTCTGCGCGAAATCGCCGTCGTAGACGATGCCGTTCCAGCCGGGGAAGTACCACGACGACGTGCCGAGCCGGACGTTAGGCGGCAGGCCGGCCGCTGCCTTGGCGACGTCCGCCGCGATCGGCGCGGGCGGCACGCCGCGCCGGCGCTGGCTTTTCTTCGGCGGCGCGGCCGGCGGCGACGGGTCGTCCCACAGCAGGCCGGAGGCGGGCGGCGGTGCTTCGTCGGAAAGGCGGGAGGCTGCGCGGGCGGGCGGCGCCTGCCGCGCATCGTCATGCGGGGTCGAAGTCACGCGTTCATCGGCGTTTGCAGGGGGCGTGTCGTCCGCGGGCGACGACGCGCGTGCAGCGTCCGCCGGCACGCCGAACAGGTCGAATTGTCCGTCGGCGTGCGACTCGTCCGTGTCGTCGCGCTGCTGTCGTTCCGGCGGCGCCTTGCGCCGCGTCCTGCCGTCACCCATGCATGCCCAGCGTGAAGCGCCGCCTAGCGCGGCAGCGCGTGTTCGTACATATAGCGCCGCGACCACGGCAGCGTTTTCGCGCTGCGTCCGGCCTTGCGGCACACGATCTGGAAGATCGACACGTCGTCGTGTTCGAACGCATACGCGCAGCCGGCGAGATACACGCGCCAGATGCGGAATTTTTCGTCGTCGACGAGTTTTCGCGCCTCCTCGGCCTTCGCCTCGAAGTTTTCCGTCCAGATGTCGAGCGTGCGCGCATAGTGCCGCCGCAGGCTTTCGACGTCAACCGCTTCCAGCCCGCCGCGCTGGGCCGCTTCGAGCGCGAGGCTGATGTGCGGCAGCTCGCCGTCCGGGAATACGTAGCGGTCGATGAACTCGCCGCCGCCGAGCGCCGTTTCGCCGCTTTCCGCGTCGGTCGACGTGATGCCGTGGTTCATCGCGATGCCGTCGTCGGCGAGCAGTTCGCGCACCCGCGAGAAGTACAGCGGCAGGTTCTTGCGGCCGACGTGCTCGAACATCCCGACGCTCGTGATGCGGTCGAACTGGCCGTCGATCTCGCGGTAGTCCTGCAGGCGGATCTCGATCTTGTCTTCCAATCCCGCGGCCTTCACGCGCGCGGTCGCGAGGTCGAACTGGTTCTGCGACAGCGTCACGCCGAGACACGTCGCGCCGAACTTCTGCGCGGCGCGCAGCACGAGCGCGCCCCAGCCGCAGCCGATATCGAGCAGGCGCTGGCCCGGCTGCAACTGGATTTTCGTGAGGATGTGGTCGATCTTCTTGATCTGCGCGGTGGCGAGATCCTCGTCGCCGTTCTCGAAGTACGCGCACGAGTACACCATGTTCTCGTCGAGCCACAGCTTGTAGAACTCGTTCGAGACGTCGTAGTGGTACTGGATCGCCTTCTTGTCGGTGTTCTTCGTGTGGTTGAAGTAGCGCTTCACGCGCGCGAGCTTGCTCGCGCTCGTCACCGTGCTGCGCGCGAGCGAGTAGCCGATGTTGATGATGTCCGACAGCTTGCCCTCGATGTCGATCTTGCCCTTCACGTATGCCTCGCCGAGATTGTCGAGGCTCGGTTCGAGCAAGAGCGGCAACGCCGACGCGCTGTTGACCTTCAGCGTGACCTGCGGCGCGCTGAAGGTGCCGAAATCGAGTTGTTCGCCGTTCCACAGCACGAGGCGCGCCGGTATGTTCGCTTTCGCCCGTACTTCGTCCGCCCACTGTGCCAGCTTCTTTTCCCAGAACATTTGGATTCTCCGTTTGTTCGTTGAATCGAATACAGCCAAGTATCTTGACGGCGCCCGCCGCTTGCGACGCGGGCGCCCGGATGCAACACGAGACACGACCGGCGTGTGCCGGCGCCGCGCTTACGGCGACAGGCGCGAAATCGTCCAACCTTGCGACGTGTCGGCGTCGCGCGTATAGAGCAGACGGTCGTGCAGCCGCGACGGGCGCCCCTGCCAGAACTCGATCGCGTCGGGCACGAGGCGGTAGCCGCCCCAGTGCGGCGGGCGCGGCGGGGTGTCGCCGTAGCGTTCGCTGACGGCCTTTTCGCGCGCTTCGAGCGTCGCGCGGCTGTCGATCACCGCGCTCTGGTCGGACGCCCATGCGCCGATGCGCGAGCCGAGCGGGCGCGACGCGAAATAGCGGTCGCTTTCTTCGGCGCTGGTTTTCTCGATCCGGCCTTCGATGCGCACCTGGCGCTCGAGCTCGATCCAGTAGAACAGCAGCGCCGCTTGCGGATGCGCGGCGAGATCGCGCCCCTTGCGGCTTTCGTAATTGGTAAAGAAGACGAACCCGCGTTCGTCGACGCCCTTGATGAGCACGATCCGGGCAGACGGCCGGCCGTCGGCGCCGACGGTCGCGAGCGTCATCGTGTTCGGCTCGGGCAGTTTGGCGGCGAGCGCCTCCTTGAACCAGCGGTCGAACTGGACGAAGGGGTCGGGGGCGGCATCGGCTTCGTCGAGCGAAGCACGCGAATAGTTGATGCGGAGATCGGCGAGAGTCGTCATGTTATGCAAACGCTTCAATCTGGGGCCAGTATAGCGAACGCGCAAGAATCGTGCGTGCACAGTGGCGCGTGGGAGCGGGGAGTTCAGGCAAAATAGAGGGCTGCTCGACTTACGTTTTCCTTGCTGCCATGTCCGCTGCCGACACTGCCCCGCCCAGTTCTTCTGATCTTACCCCGACCCCGACAATCCAGCTTGACGTGGATCGCGAACGGCGTTTCGGCGGCGTCGCGCGGCTGTATGGCGCGCCGGCGGCCGCCGCTTTCGAGCGTGCGCATGTCGCGGTGATCGGGATCGGCGGCGTCGGGTCGTGGACGGCCGAGGCGCTCGCGCGCAGCGCGATCGGTACATTGACGCTGATCGATCTCGACAACGTCGCGGAAAGCAATACGAACCGGCAGATCCATGCGCTCGACGGCAATTACGGCAAGCCGAAGGTCGACGCGATGGCCGAGCGGATCGCGCTGATCGATCCCGCGTGCCGCGTGAACCGGATCGAGGATTTCGCGGAACCCGACAACTTCGACGCGCTGCTCGGCGGCGGCTTCGACTATGTGATCGACGCGATCGACAGCGTGCGCACGAAGGTCGCGCTGATCGCATGGTGCGTCGCGAAGCGGCAGCCGCTCGTCACGGTCGGCGGCGCGGGCGGGCAGCTCGACCCGACGCGCATCCGGATCGACGATCTCGCGCTGACGATCCAGGATCCATTGCTGTCGAAGGTGCGTGCGCAGTTGCGCAAGCAGCACGGCTTTCCGCGCGGGCCGAAGGCGCGTTTCAAGATCAGCGCCGTGTATTCGGACGAGCCGCTGATCTACCCGGAAGCGGCCGCATGCGACATCGAGGACGGCGCCGAGCCGTCCACGGCCGCGCACGTCGCAGGGCTCAACTGTGCGGGATTCGGTTCGAGCGTATGCGTGACCGCGAGCTTCGGCTTCGCGGCCGCCGCGCATGCGCTGCGCGCGATCGCGGCGCAGGCCGCGGGCTGATCGGCGACGCGCGGGCGTTGCTTCATGCTGCGGCGCGGGCACGCGCTGCCAGCGATACGGCGACCGGCCGGGCCGTTGCGGCCCGGCCGGTCGTTCGTCAGTTGAGCGCCATGCTCAGCTTGCGCCGCCATCCGGCGACGATCTCGGGGCGGTCACCCGCCAGCTCGAACACGGAAATCATCGTCTTGCGGCCGAGATCGTCGCCGTACGCGCGGTCGCGCAGCACGATTTCCAGCAACTGCTCCAGCGCGCCTTCATACTCGCGCCGCGCGATCAGGCTCTGCGCGAGGTCGAAGCGCGCGTCGAGATCGCCCGGGTTCGCCGCGATACGGGCTTCGAGCGCGTCGGTCGGCGGCAGGTCGGCCGTTGCGTCGAGCGCGTCGAAACGGGTCTTGATCGCCTGGTAGCGCGGATCGCCGCCGTCCACGATCTGCGGCGACAGGCGCTCGGCCTCGGCGCGTGCGACTTCGACCTGGTTGTTCGCGAGCAGCAGTTCGATCAGGTCGAGGCGTGCGTCGTCGAAACCGGGGTTCAGCGCGAGCGCCGCTTCGAGGTGCGTGAGCGCGTCGTCGTAGCGCGATTCGGCCATCGCGTACTGCGCGGCGCGGCGTTCGGCTTCCTCGGGCGCCGGCAGCAGCCGGTCGAGGAACGCGCGCAACTGCCCTTCGGGCAGCACGCCGACGAACTGGTCGACCGGGCGCCCGTCCGCGAACGCGATCACGTGCGGGATGCTGCGCGTCTGGAAGTGCGCGGCGAGTTCCTGGTTCTCGTCGACGTTGACCTTCACGAGCTTCCAGCGGCCTTCGTAATCGGCTTCGAGTTTTTCGAGCAGCGGGCCGAGCGTCTTGCAGGGGCCGCACCACGGCGCCCAGAAGTCGACCAGCACGGGCGTGTCGAGCGACGCCTCGATGACGTCTTTCTCGAATGTGGCAAGCGTGGTGTCCATGTCGTTCTCTTCCGTTCGAATATCGTCAGGATGGGGGCGGCGCGCCCGTTTTTCAACGCGGCTTCGACTCGGGTAGCGGAATCCACTCGGTCTCGCCCGGCACCTTGCCCATTTCCTGGCGCGTCCAGGCTTCCTTCGCGCGCGCGATCGCGTCGCGGCTGCTGGCGACGAAATTCCATTCGATGAAGCGCTCGCCGTCGATCTTGTCGCCGCCGAGCAGCATCGCGCGCGCGCCGCCGGCGCTCGTCAGCGTGACCGCCGCGCCCGGCGCGAGCACGGCCATCTGCTCGGCCGGAACCGGCGTGCCGTCGATCGCGAGATCGCCGTCGACCACGTAGACCGCGCGCTCCTGGTGCGACGCGTCGAGTTCGATGCGGCCGCCGGCCGCGAATTCGGCCGCGACGTACAGCGTGCGCGAGAACGTCGTGACCGGCGAGCGCAGCCCGAACGCATCGCCGGCGATCACCGTCAGCGACACGCCGTCTTCGTCGCGCTTCGGCAGCGTGTCGGCCGCATGGTGCTCGAACGACGGCTCGGTGGTTTCGTGCGCGCGCGGCAGCGCGACCCAGGTCTGGATTCCGTGCACGGTGTGGCCGTTTGCGCGCTGCGCGTCGGGCGTGCGTTCGGAGTGGACGATCCCGCGGCCGGCCGTCATCCAGTTCACGTCGCCCGGCACGATTTCCTGCCGCGAGCCGAGGCTGTCGCGGTGCAGGATCGCGCCGTCGAACAGGTAGGTGACGGTCGCGAGCCCGATATGCGGATGCGAGCGCACGTCGAGCCCGGTGCCGGCCGGCAGCGTGGCGGGCCCCATGTGATCGAAGAAGATGAACGGGCCGACGAGGCGCGCTGCGAGCGCGGGCAGCGTGCGGCGCACCTGCAGGTTGCCGATGTCGCGCACGTGCGGCTTCAGCAGGGCTTTGATCGAGTCGGTCATGGCGGGTCCGGTGATGCAATGGGGATGCAGGTCATTGTAATAGCCGCCCGCCGACGATTCCATGCGCGCCGCGCGGGAATCTGGCCGGGCGGCGAAACCCGGTAGACTGACGCGCTTCGGAACAACGATTCGACAATCGAGGAGACGCCGATGATGGCCCCGAAGGACTTGCTGCTCGCGCTGGTCGTGATTCTGGCGTGGGGCGTTAACTTCGTCGTGATCAAGGTCGGCCTGCACGGGATGCCGCCGATGCTGCTCGGCGCGCTGCGCTTCACGCTCGCGGCCGTGCCCGCGGTGTTCTTCGTGCGCCGGCCGCAGATTCCGTGGCGCCTGCTGGTGCTGTACGGCGCGACGATCCAGCTCGGCCAGTTCGTGTTCCTGTTCACCGGCATGTACGTCGGCATGCCGGCCGGCCTCGCGTCGCTCGTGCTGCAGTCGCAGGCGTTTTTCACGCTGGTGTTCGCGATGCTGTTCCTCGGCGAGCGGCTGCGCGTGCAGAACCTGGTCGGGCTCGCGATCGCCGCGGGCGGGCTCGTCGTGATCGCGGCGCAGGGCGGCCGTGCGATGACGCTCGCGGGTTTCCTGCTGACGATCTGCTCGGCCGCGATGTGGGCGTTCGGCAACATCGTCACGAAGAAGGTCGGGAAAGCGAACCTCGTGTCGCTCGTCGTATGGGCGAGCCTCGTGCCGCCCGTGCCGTTCTTCCTGCTGTCGCTGTGGTTCGAAGGGCCGCAGCGGATCGCGACCGCGCTCGCCGGGCTCGACGGTGCGTCGATCTTCGCGGTCGTCTATCTCGCGTTCGTCGCGACGCTGCTCGGCTACGGGCTGTGGAGCCGCCTGCTGTCGCGCTACCCGGCCGCGCAGGTCGCGCAATTTTCGCTGCTGGTGCCGATCGTCGGGCTCGCGTCGTCGGCGCTGCTGCTCGACGAGCACCTGACGCGCGCGCAACTGACCGGCGCGGCGCTCGTGATGGGCGGGCTCGCGGTGAACGTGTTCGGCGGGAAACTGATGCGCCGCTTCGCGGCGTCGTGACGCGCCGGCACGCGCTGCGTGCCGGCGGTGGGGCGGGGTGGCCGGGTACGGCCGTCAGGCCATCCGGTTCTTCGCGAGCGGCGGATTCGCGGCGAAATAACGCTTGATGCCGCGGAAGATCGCGTCGGCCATCTCGTCGCGATAGCTGTCGTCGTTGAGCCTGCGCTCTTCGTCCGGGTTGCTGATGAACGCGGTCTCGACGAGGATCGACGGAATGTCGGGCGCCTTCAGCACCGCGAACCCGGCCTGTTCGACCGAGCCCTTGTGCAGCTTGTTGATGCCGCCGACTTCCTTCAGCACGTAGTTGCCGTAGCGCATCGAATCGCGGATCTGCGCGGTCGTCGACATGTCGAACAGCGCGCGGCTCACGGCCGCGTCCTGCGTCTTGATGTTGATGCCGCCGATCAGGTCCGACGAATTCTCCTTGTTCGCGAGCCAGCGCGCCGCGGCGCTCGACGCGCCGTGATCGGATAGCGCGAACACCGACGAGCCGCGCGCGGACGGCGTCGTGAACGCGTCCGCGTGGATCGACACGAAGAGATCGGCGCCCACGCGGCGCGCCTTCTGCACGCGCACGTTCAGCGGCACGAAGAAGTCGGCGTCGCGCGTCATCATCGCGCGCATGTTCGGCGCGCCGTCGATCTTCGCGCGCAGCTTCTTCGCGATGTCGAGCGCGATGTGCTTCTCGTACGTGCCGCCGCCGCCGATCGCGCCCGGATCCTCGCCGCCGTGGCCCGGATCGATCGCGACCGTCAGCAGGCGCACGGTGCCGCCCTTGCCGGATTTCGGTGCGGTGAACTTGTAGGTGTCGCCGTCGTCGTCGCTGTCGTCACGGCGCGCGATGACGGGCGGCGGCTTGACGGCCGGCTTCGCGGGCGTCGCAGGCGTGCCGGCAGCGGGCGGCGTGTGCGGCGTGGCCGGCGTGTTCTGCGCGAAGCGCTGGAAGAACGCGTCGCTGTTGTCGTTGCCCGCGACGGGCGGCGTCGCCGGCCCGTTCAGCGCGCTCGGCGGCTGCATCTGCTGCGCGCGCGCCGTGTCGTTGAGCGCCTGTTCCTTGCGTTCCGTCTGCGCGATCAGGTCGGTCAGCGGATCGGGCGCGACGGCCGGATACAGGTCGAACACGAGCCGGTACTTGTAGGTGCCGACCGGCGGCAGCGTGAACACCTGCGGCTTCACCGAGCCTTTCAGGTCGAACACCATCCGCACGACGTGCGGCTGATACTGGCCGACGCGCACCGACTGGATCTGCGGATCGTTCGGCGCGATCTTCGACACGAGGTCGCGCAGCGCCTGGTCGAGATCGAGGCCGTTCAGGTCGACGACGAGACGGTCCGGCCCCTGCAGCAGTTGTTGGCTATTCTGCAGCGGCTGGTCGGATTCGATCGTGACGCGCGTGTAATCGCGCGCGGGCCACACGCGCACGCCGAGCACCGACGACGCGTGCGCGAGCCGCGGGGCGACGAGGCCGAGCACCAGCGTCGACGCGCCCGCGCGCAGGATCTGGCGGCGCCGCCAGTTATGCGTCGCGGTGGCCGCCGATTCGATCGAGCGGAACGGTTTGATCAACATCTTTCGAGACATGCCTTTCCTGAAGCGCTGTACGCCCGGACGGTGAGGGTGCGGCCGTCGCCATCCACGTCGAGCGAGAAAACCAGATCGGGCACGCCGAGCAGCGCGCCCGCCTGTTGCGGCCATTCGACGAGGCAGATCGCGCTGGAATTGAAATATTCGCGAAAGCCTGCGTCGGACCATTCGGCCGGATCGTTGAATCGATACAGATCGAAGTGATAGACCTCGAGTTCCCCATCGCTGCGTTCGAGCGCGTACGGCTCGACGAGCGTATAGGTCGGGCTGCGCACGCGTCCCTGGTGGCCGAGGCCGCGCAGGATCGCGCGCACGAGGCTCGTCTTGCCCGCGCCGAGATCGCCGACCAGCTGGATCTGCAGCCCGTCGAACGCGTGCGCGCGGGCGAGATCGATGCGCGCCGCGTCGAGCGCATGCGCGAAGCGCGTGCCGAAAGCATCGGTCGCCGCTTCGTCGGCGAGCGCGATCACGCGCTCCGCGAGCGGGGCCGGCAGCATGGCGGCGTGAGGCGTATGGGACGTGGCTGGCATTCTCGTAAAATAGTGCGATGAACCGATTACCGGAACTCGCCGCATCCGACAGGCCTTCGACTCATGCCGAAGGCGCGGCGCCGTGCGCGCTCGACGATGCGGCCTTGACTGCGCTCGCCGCTCGCATCAGGACGTGGGGGCGCGAATTGGGTTTCGGGGCGATCGGCATCAGCGATACCGATCTCTCGGATGCCGAAGCAGGCCTCGCCGCCTGGCTGGAAGCCGGATACCACGGCGAAATGGATTATATGGCGAAACATGGGATGAAACGCGCGCGGCCGGCCGAACTTGTGGCCGGTACGCGACGCGTGATTTCCGTGCGGCTCGCCTACCTGCCGGCCGAAACACTCGCCGCCGGCGCACCCGACGGCGAGCCCGGCGCGCTCGCGCTGCACGACTGGCGCGCGCGCGAACGGGCGCGGCTCGACGATCCGCAGGCGGCCGTCGTGTCGATCTATGCGCGCGGCCGCGACTATCACAAGGTGCTGCGCAACCGGCTGCAGACGCTCGCGGAGCGCATCGAGCACGAGATCGGCGCGTTCGGCTATCGCGTGTTCACCGATTCGGCGCCCGTGCTCGAGGTCGAGCTCGCGCAGAAGGCCGGCGTCGGCTGGCGCGGCAAGCACACGCTGCTGCTGCAGCGCGACGCGGGTTCGCTGTTCTTCCTCGGCGAGATCTACGTCGATATTCCGCTGCCGACCGACGCGCATACGTCGCCCGATACCGCACCCGAGACGCCCGGCGCGCATTGCGGCAGTTGCACGCGCTGCATCGATGCGTGCCCGACCGGCGCGATCGTCGAGCCGTACCGCGTCGATGCGCGCCGCTGCATCTCGTACCTGACGATCGAGCTGAAAGGCAGCATCCCCGAGCCGCTGCGGCCGATGATCGGCAATCGCGTGTACGGCTGCGACGACTGCCAGCTCGTGTGCCCGTGGAACAAGTTCGCGCAGGCCGCACCCGTCGCCGATTTCGACGTGCGGCACGGCCTCGACCGCGCGACGCTCGTCGAGCTGTTCGGGTGGGACGCGCAAGCGTTCGATACGCGGATGCAGGGCAGCGCGATCCGGCGCATCGGCTACGAAAGCTGGCTGCGCAATCTCGCGGTCGGGCTCGGCAATGCGCTGCGCGCGAGCGCGGACCGGCTTTCGCCGCAGGCGCGCGACGCGATCGTCGCCGCGTTGCGCGCGCGGGCCGACGATCCGTCGCCGGTCGTGCGCGAGCATGTCGAATGGGCGCTGCGCGCCGCGTGAAGGCGGCGTAAAGTGTCGTCGGCGCGCGGCGGTGCCGCGCCATCCATCGCTCAGGAGAGGGCAATGTTCAATGCAGTCATCGACGCACCGTTCGGCAAGGTCGGCATCCGCACGGACGCCGCGGTGGTGCGCGAGATCGTCTATCTGCCCGAATCGGTGAAGTCGGTCGATCCGGATTCGCCGCTCGCGAAGCGCGCGGTCAAGCAGATCGAACGTTATTTCGAGCGCGCGTCGGCGCGCTTCGACCTGCCGCTCGCCGAAGTCGGCAGCGCGTTCCAGCACCGCGTGTGGGACGTGATCAGCGATATCCCGCCCGGCACGGTGCTGACCTACGGCCAGGTCGCGAAGCGGATCGGCAGCGCGCCGCGCGCGGTCGGCCAGGCGTGCGGCGCGAACTACTTTCCGCTCGTGATCCCGTGCCATCGCGTCGTCGCGGCAGGCGGCCTCGGCGGCTTTGCGAACCACGACGACAACGGTTATTACCAGAAAGTGAAGCGCTGGCTGCTGGCGCACGAGGGCGTGCCGTACCGATGAGCGAACCGCTGATTTCCCCCGAAGCCGACGACGATGCCGCCGCGGCATCGCCCGCGCTGCTCGCGAGCCGCGCGTCGATCGACGTGTTCTGCGATGCGCTGTGGCTCGAGCACGGGCTCTCGCGCAACACGCTCGACGCGTACCGGCGCGATCTGGTGCTGTTTTCCCGATGGCTGGCCGCGACGCACGACGCGCCGCTCGATTCAGCCGACGAGGCGATGGTGACGGGCTATATCGCTGCGCGCAGCGACGGCAAGGCGACGTCGTCGAACCGGCGGCTGTCGGTGTTCCGTCGCTATTACGGCTGGGCCGTGCGCGAGCATCGCGCGAGCGCGGACCCGACGCTGCGGATCACGTCCGCGAAACAGGCGGCCCGGTTTCCGTCGACGCTGTCCGAGGCGCAGGTCGAGGCGCTGCTCGGTGCGCCCGACATCGACACGCCGCTCGGCCTGCGCGATCGCACGATGCTCGAGCTGATGTACGCGAGCGGGCTGCGCGTGAGCGAGCTCGTGACGCTGAAGACCGTCGAGGTCGGCCTCAACGAGGGCGTCGTGCGCGTGATGGGCAAGGGCTCGAAGGAGCGGCTCGTGCCGTTCGGCGAAGTCGCGCACGGCTGGATCGAGCGCTACCTGCGCAATGCGCGGCCGGCGCTGCTCGGCGCACGCGCGGCCGATGCGCTGTTCGTGACCGCGCGCGGCGACGGAATGACGCGCCAGCAGTTCTGGAACATCATCAAGCGCCACGCGCAGCAGGCCGACGTGCGCGCGCACCTGTCGCCGCACACGCTGCGGCATGCGTTCGCGACACACCTGCTGAACCACGGCGCCGACCTGCGCGTCGTGCAGTTGCTGCTCGGCCACAGCGACATCTCGACCACGCAGATCTATACGCACGTCGCGCGCGAGCGGCTGAGGACGCTGCACGCGCAACACCATCCGCGCGGCTAGCGCACGGGGGCGCGCGATTCCGGCACGGCGCGTTCTTCGCGGCGCGCGCCGGCAGGCGTCAGGCCAGGTCGCGCAGCTTGTGCTTCAGCACCTTGCCGGTCGATGCGGCCGGCAATGCGTCGAGCACGCGGATGTGAGCAGGGCGTTTGTAAGGCGCCAATCGCTCCGCGCACCATGCGTGCAATGCCGCTTCGTCCGCCGCCGCGCCGGGCACCAGCTCGACGAACGCGAGCACTTCCTCGTTGCCTTCGACCGCGCGGCCGATGACGGCTGCCTGCACGACGTCCGGATGCGCGTTCAGAACCTGTTCGACTTCGACCGGATACACGTTGAAGCCGGACCGGATGATCAGTTCCTTGCTGCGGCCCGCGATCGTCACCGCGCCGTCTGCGTCCTGCCGCGCGAGATCGCCGGTGCTCAGCCAGCCGTCCGGCGACACGGCCGCGCGCGTGGCGTCCGCGTTGCGGTAGTAGCCGAGCATCACGTTCGGCCCGCGCACGCGGATCTCGCCGACTTCGCCTTGCGGCACGTCGGTGCCGTCCGGCGCGACGATCCGCATGTCGACGCCCGGAATCGGCACGCCGACCGAGCTGTCGGCGCGCGGCGCGTCGAGCGGCGTCTGCGTGATCGTCGGGCTGCTTTCGGTCATCCCGTAGCCGTTGTGCAGCGGCATGCCGTACACGCCCTCGACGCGCGCCTTCAGGTTCGCATCGAGCGGCGAGCCGCCCGAATACGCGAAGCGCAGGCGCGGCGCGTGCCACGCGTGGCCGTGCGTGTGCAGGTGTTCGAGCAGCTTCGCGTGCATCGCGGGCACGCCCTGGAAGATCGTGACGCCTTCGTCGGCGAGCGCGATGCGCACGGCCTCCGGCGCAAAGCGCGGCGCGAGCCGCAGCGTCGCGCCCGCGTACAGGCTGCCGAGGCAGACCGACGCGAGCCCGTACACGTGCGACACGGGCAGCACCGTGTAGACGACGTCGTCCGGCGACACGCGGCGCAACGTGCTCGACGTCGCCGCGATGAACAGCAGGTTGCGGTGCGACAGCATCACGCCTTTCGGCGCGCCGGTCGTGCCGGTCGTGTAGATCAGCGCCGCGCATTGCGCGGCACCGTCGGCGGCCACCGGTTCGGCCAGCGCGCTCGTATCGACGCGATACGACCAGGCGCCGATGTCGACCGGCAGCGCGCCGGCGGGTGTCGCGCCGAGCCGCGCCGCGTGGGCACGTGCGTCGGGCGATGCGTCCGTCGCGAACGCGATCAGCTTCGGACGCGCGTGCGCGGCGATCGCATCGAGTTCGCCGGCGGACAGTCGCGCGTTCGACACGAGCGCCCACGCATCGACGCGGGCGACCGCGAACAGCAGCACGATCTGCGCGACGCAGTTTTCCGCGACGATCATCACGCGGTCGCCGCCCTGCACGCCGAGGCTCGCGAGCCGCGCGGCCGCCGCATCGACGGCCTGCGACAAGTCGCCGTACGACAGGCGGCGCGCGTCCTCGATCAGCGCCGGGTGCGCGGGCGCCCGCGCGGCCCAGCGCGCGGGCACGTCGGCGATACGGCCGGGCAGCGCGGCGAGCAGCGCATCGACGTCGAGCGACTCGGATGAACGGATGGGCGAGGGCATGGCGTCTCCAGAAAAGGGGCGGGCGGCGGCGTGACGATGTTTGCGAACGATCGTGCCATGACGGCGCATGCGCCACAATCGGCCAATCGGGCAATAGCGCTTCGCGATGTTCGCAATGATGATGGGCGGAATCGTCACGGCGACGCCGCGGGCCGCCCCGCGGAAAACGGGCCGCGAGTATACCGCCGGCACGGGCACGCCATCGCGCGCGCCGGTCGTTCGCCATTAGAATGCCGCCATGAGCAAATCCAGACACGTGTCCGAAACCCCTGCGACCCAGCTGTTGCGCCGCCACGGCGTCACGTTCGGCGAGCATCCGTACGAATACGTCGAACACGGCGGCACCGGCGAATCGGCGCGCCAGCTCGGCGTCGACGAGCACAGCGTCGTGAAGACGCTCGTGATGGAAGACGAACACGCGAAGCCGCTGATCGTGCTGATGCACGGCGACCGCACCGTGTCGACGAAGAACCTCGCGCGGCAGATCGGCGCGAAGCGCGTCGAGCCGTGCAAGCCCGAGGTCGCGAACCGCCACTCGGGTTATCTCGTCGGCGGCACGTCGCCGTTCGGCACGCGCAAGACGATGCCCGTCTACGTCGAGGCGACGATCCTCGAATTGCCGACGATCTACCTGAACGGCGGCCGTCGCGGCTACCTCGTCAGCCTCGCGCCGGCGGTGCTCACGTCGCTGCTCGGCGCGCAGCCCGTGCAGTGCGCGAGCGTCGACTGAGGGTTTCACCTTCGTGGCAGGCCGCGCTCGTTCGGTAGAATGGGCGCCGTTTCGGCTTGCCGCGCACAGAGCCGTCCCTTTACCGATACGTTGAAAGAAGAGTCCTCCGCATGCAGATCCTGCTCGCCGCCCTCGTTGCCTACCTGATCGGTTCGGTGTCGTTCGCCGTCGTCGTCAGCGCCGCGATGGGCCTGGCCGACCCGCGTTCGTACGGGTCGAAGAATCCCGGCGCGACCAACGTGCTGCGCAGCGGCAACAAGAAAGCCGCGATCCTGACGCTCGTCGGCGACGCATTCAAGGGCTGGATTGCCGTCTGGCTCGCGCGGCGCTTCGGCCTGCCCGACGTCGCGGTCGCATGGGTCGCGATCGCCGTGTTCATCGGCCACCTGTATCCGGTGTTCTTCCGCTTCCAGGGCGGCAAGGGCGTCGCGACCGCGGCCGGCGTGCTGCTCGCCGTGCACCCGGTGCTCGGGCTCGCGACCGCGCTGACCTGGCTGATCGTCGCATTCTTCTTCCGCTACTCGTCGCTCGCGGCGCTGGTGGCGGCGGTGTTCGCGCCGGTGTTCGACGTGTTCCTGTTCGGCACGAGCCACAACCCGGTCGCATGGGCCGTGCTCGCGATGAGCGTGCTGCTCGTGTGGCGTCACCGCGGCAACATTTCGAAGCTGCTCGCAGGGCAGGAGAGCCGGATCGGCGACAAGAAGAAGGCGGCCGCGGACGGCGGCGCGCAGGACGGCGGGAAAGCCTGACGAAGCGGTGCTTGCCGCGCGCCGCGTGTGCGGGGCCCGGCGTGATGACGGGACGGCTCGGCCGGCGATCAGTCGCGGAAGTTGTTGAAGTCGAGCGGCGTATCGGTCACGTCCTTGCGCAGCATCGCGATCACGCTCTGCAGGTCGTCGCGCTTCGTGCCCGCCACGCGCACCGCGTCGCCCTGGATGCTCGCCTGCACCTTGATCTTGCTGTCCTTCACGAGCCGCACGATCTTCTTCGCGAGATCGCCCGTCACGCCTTTCTTCACGGTGACGATCTGCTTGACCTTGTCGCCGCCGATCTTCTCGACCTTGCCGTAGTCGAGGAAGCGCACGTCGACGTTGCGCTTGGCCAGCTTGCCGATCAGCACGTCCTTGACCTGGCCGAGCTTGAAATCGTCGTCGGCGAACAGCGTCAGCTCGCGTTCCTTCTGCTCGACGCGCGCGTCGGAGCCCTTGAAGTCGAAGCGCGTCGAAATTTCCTTGTTCGACTGCTCGGTGGCGTTCTTCACTTCGATCATGTTCGCTTCGGAAACGACGTCGAACGATGGCATGGCATTCTCCCTTGAGATGCGGGCACCCGGCTCGCGCGCGGGCACTCGCTATAATTGCGGACTGTTTGCCATTTTACCGATGCCCCTCCGTTTGCCCAAGGCCGGCCATGCGCCGCCCGGGCCGACGTGACCGCGAATGCCGATGCCTCCTGACGATTCCGCCCTGTCGCTGCTTCCCGACCATCCGCTCGCCGCGCACAACACGTTCGGCATCGACGCGAACGCGCGCTTCGCCGCGCGCATCACGCACGCGTCGCAGTTCGAGGCGCTGCATCGCGACCCGCGCGTCGCGAACCTGCCGCAGCTCGTGCTCGGCGGCGGCAGCAATGTCGTGTTCACGCGCGATTTCGACGGCGTCGTGCTGCTCGACGAGATCGCGGGCCGCCGCGTCGTGCGCGAGGACGGCGACGCGTGGTACGTCGAGGCCGGCGGCGGCGAGAACTGGCACGCCTTCGCCGCGTGGACGCTCGAGCACGGAATGCCGGGCCTCGAGAACCTCGCGCTGATCCCGGGCACCGTCGGCGCTGCGCCGATCCAGAACATCGGCGCGTACGGCCTCGAGATGAAGGTGTATTTCGATTCGCTGGTCGCCGTCGAGCTGTCTACGGGGCGCAGCGAGCGCTTCGACGCCGCGCGCTGCGCATTCGGCTATCGCGACAGTTTCTTCAAGCGGGAAGGGCGCGGCCGGTTCGCGATCGTGTCGGTGACGTTCCGGCTGCCCAGGCAATGGACGCCGCGGCTCGGCTACGCGGACGTCACGCGCGAGCTCGACGCGCGCGGCATCGCGCCCGATGCGGCGACGCCGCGCGACGTGTTCGACGCGGTCGTCGCGATCCGCCGCGCGAAGCTGCCCGATCCGCTCGTTCTCGGCAACGCGGGCAGCTTCTTCAAGAATCCGGTGATCGACGCCGCGCAGTTCGATGCGCTGCGCGCCCGCGCGCCCGATGTCGTGTCGTATCCGCAGCCGGACGGGCAGGTGAAGCTCGCGGCCGGCTGGCTGATCGACCGCTGCGGCTGGAAGGGGCGCGCGCTGGGCGCGGCGGCCGTGCACGACCGCCAGGCGCTCGTGCTCGTCAATCGCGGCGGCGCGACGGGCGCCGACGTGCTCGCGCTGGCACGGGCGATCCAGGCCGACGTGCGCGAGCAATTCGGCGTCGAGCTCGAGGCCGAACCGGTCTGCCTGTAGCGCGGGGCCGCGCCGGTTTTCACGTCCCCAAACAAAAAGCGCCGATCGTCGATCGGCGCTTTTTGCGTCTGCTGCCGGATTCCCGCGGCGCGTCAGTGCTTGAGGCGGCCGAGCAGCAGGAACTCCATCAGCGCCTTCTGCACGTGCAGGCGGTTTTCCGCCTCGTCCCACACGACGCTCTGCGGGCCGTCGATCACGCCGGCCGTCACTTCCTCGCCGCGGTGCGCGGGCAGGCAGTGCATGAACAGCGCGTCCGGGTTCGCGTGGCCCATCATTTCCTCGTCGACGCACCAGTCGGCGAACGCCTTCATCCGCGCTTCGTTCTCGGCTTCGAAACCCATGCTCGTCCATACGTCGGTCGTCACGAGATCGGCGCCCTTGCATGCTTCGTTCGGATCGTCGAACACTTCGTAGAACGGCGCGCTGTCGGGCGACACGAGCTTCATGTCGAGCGCATAGCCGGGCGGCGTCGACAGGCGCAGCTTGAAGCCGAGGATCTGCGCGGCTTCGATCCACGTGTAGAGCATGTTGTTCGCATCGCCGACCCACGCGACGGTCTTGCCGGCGATCGGGCCGCGGTGCTCGTAGTACGTGAAGATGTCGGCGAGCACCTGGCACGGGTGGTATTCGTTGGTCAGGCCGTTGATCACCGGCACGCGGGAGTTTTCCGCGAAGCGCTGGATGACCTCCTGCTCGAACGTGCGGATCATGATGATGTCGACCATCCGCGAGATGACCTGCGCGGAATCCTCGACGGGCTCGCCGCGGCCGAGCTGCGTGTCGCGCGTGCTCATGAAGACGGCGTGGCCGCCGAGCTGGAAGATCCCGGCCTCGAACGACAGGCGCGTGCGCGTCGAGCTCTTCTCGAAGATCATCGCGAGCGTGCGGTCGTGCAGCGGGTGATAGGTCTCGTAGTTCTTGAACTTGCGCTTCAGGATACCCGTGCGTTCGAGCACGTACTCGTAGTCTTCCAGCGAGAAATCCTTGAACTGCAGGTAGTGACGAATGGTTTTGGCGGTCATGAAGCGAAATACGGCGGGTTTCACCCGGCAGCGAGGCCGGACGGCGCCGCCGTCGGGTGTGGATAACTCAAAGCAGCATAAAGGATTTTCTGTGCTTTGACGAGCCGCGAAGAGAGGCGGGGCACGATCGCGGTGCACGGCCGGCGGCACGGGAAGGGGGTGTCGGGACGACGCGCGATGGCGCGCTGCGGTATAATCGAAAAGTTTTCTCCAGCCCGGCAGGCAAGCCTCCTCGCGCTCTGCCGGACACAAGCTGTGCGCTGCACAAATCCGGTGCGGCACACCGGCGGCGCGCATCGACGTCCTGTTTTCGGGATATCCGGATGCTTGTGCCGCCGTCCATTCCAGCTTTGTGTTCGCGTATCCAGGCGCCGTCGCCTGGGCATCGCCGGGCCGTCACTTGGGTAACCACATGGCTGAAACCCCTCCGACCGAATTCTTTATCCAGGGCATTACGAAAGACGGGAAAAAGTTTCGCCCGAGCGACTGGTCGGAACGTCTGGCCGGTGTGATGGCCTGCTTCGGGCCGGGGGCGAGCGGGCCGAATGCGCGTCTCAAGTATTCGCTGTACGTGCGTCCGACGATGCTCGGCGACCTGAAATGCGTGATCCTCGATTCGCGGCTGCGCGATGTCGAACCGATGGCTTTCGATTTCGTGCTGAATTTCGCGAAGGACAACAACCTCGTCGTCACCGAGGCGTGCGAGCTGCCGGACTACGGCGCGAAGAAGTGATGCGGTGATGTCGGCGGGCGAGGGCGCCTGGTGCGCCCGCCCTGACTGTCGTCGGTCGGCGCGATGCCCCGATGCCCGGACGACAGGCAACAAAAAAGCCCGCCTAGGCGGGCTTTTTTGCGATCGCAGGAAACAGGAACGCCCGCGTGAGCGGGCGCACCGGATTTACGCTGCTGCCTGCAGACCCTTGACGGCTGCGGCGAGGCGGCTCTTGCTGCGAGCGGCCTTGTTCTTGTGAACGATCTTCTTGTCGGCGATCGTGTCGATCGTCTTCACGGCAGCCTTGAACAGCTCGGCAGCCTTTGCCTGGTCGCCGGCTTCAACAGCCTTGCGAACCGACTTGATCGCGGTACGGAATTTCGAGCGCAGCGCCGAGTTGTGCGAGTTTGCCTTCGCGGCCTGGCGGGCGCGCTTGCGTGCTTGTGCGGAGTTAGCCATGACGGTTCCTTATCCTGTCCTGTTTCCAGAGCTTGGAGCCTGACGGCCAAGCGCTGCTTTTCGATCCGTCCCCTGAGAACGATTGCCCAGGGGCGCATAAAAAAACGGTGATTTTAACCGAGGCCGGAACATGGAAACGGCAGTTGCCGTACATGTACAGGCCTAGAAACGGGCGATTATAGCAACAAAATCAAGCGAGTGGCAAGATCGATGTGACACCCGCCGGGCGAGGCGCCGGCGGCGGGCGCGCTTTTCGGCATCGGGCGGTGGCCGGGCCACGCAACGTCCGTATAATAAGCGCCCCATGAATCTATTCCGAGCCCTGCTGACGGTCAGCGGCTTCACGCTGCTGTCGCGCGTGACCGGACTGGCCCGCGAGACGCTGATCGCCCGTGCGTTCGGCGCCAGTCAATACACCGACGCGTTCTACGTCGCCTTCCGCATCCCGAACCTGCTGCGCCGCCTTTCTGCTGAAGGCGCGTTCTCGCAGGCGTTCGTGCCGATCCTCGCCGAGTTCAAGAACCAGCAGGGGCACGATGCGACGAAGGCGCTCGTCGACGCGATGTCGACCGTGCTTGCGTGGGCGCTTGCCGTGCTGTCGGTCCTCGGGATCGCCGGCGCGTCGTGGGTCGTGTTCGCGGTCGCGTCCGGCCTGCACACCGATGGCCGTGCGTTCCCGCTCGCGGTCACGATGACGCAGATCATGTTCCCGTACATCGTGTTCATCTCGCTGACGACGCTCGCGTCCGGCGTGCTGAACACGTACAAGAGCTTCTCGCTGCCCGCGTTCGCGCCGGTGCTGCTCAACGTCGCATTCATCGCCGCGGCCGTGTTCGTCGCGCCGCACCTGAAGGTGCCGGTGTTCGCGCTCGCGTGGGCCGTCATCGTGGGGGGCGTGCTGCAGTTCCTCGTGCAGCTGCCGGGCCTGAAGAAGATCGACATGGTGCCGCTGATCGGCCTCAACCCGCTGCGCGCGCTGCGGCACCCCGGCGTGAAGCGCGTGCTCGCGAAGATGGTGCCCGCGACGTTCGCGGTGTCGGTCGCGCAGCTGTCGCTGATCATCAACACCAACATCGCATCGCGGCTCGGGCAGGGCGCCGTGTCGTGGATCAACTACGCCGATCGTCTGATGGAATTCCCGACGGCGCTGCTCGGCGTCGCGCTCGGCACGATCCTGCTGCCGAGCCTGTCGAAGGCGCACGTCGACGCCGATTCGACTGAGTATTCGGCGCTGCTCGACTGGGGGCTGCGCGTCACGTTCCTGCTCGCGGCGCCGAGCGCGCTCGCGCTGTTCTTCTTCGCGACGCCGCTCACCGCGACGCTCTTCAACTACGGCAAGTTCGACGCGCATACCGTCACGATGGTCGCGCGCGCGCTCGCGACCTACGGGATCGGCCTGGTCGGCATCATCCTGATCAAGATCCTTGCGCCGGGCTTCTATGCGAAGCAGGACATCAAGACGCCCGTGAAGATCGCGATCGGCGTGCTGATCGTCACGCAGATCTCGAACTACGTGTTCGTGCCGCTGATCGGCCATGCGGGCCTCACGCTGAGCATCGGCGTCGGCGCGTGCCTGAACTCGCTGCTGCTGTTCATCGGGCTGCGCAAGCGCGGCATCTACCAGCCGTCGCCGGGCTGGCTGCGCTTCTTCATGCAGCTCGTCGGCGCGACGCTCGTGCTCGCGGGCGTGATGCACTGGTTCTCGATCAGCTTCGACTGGACCGGGATGCGCACGCAGCCGCTCGATCGCATCGCGTTGATGGCCGCGTGCCTCGTGCTGTTCGCTGCACTATATTTCGGTATGTTGTGGGTGATGGGCTTCAAATACGCTTACTTCAGAAGGCGCGCCAAGTGACGACCGCTATGACCCGCGTCCTCGACTACTTCAGCACGCTCGTGGCGGACGACGACAGCCTGCCCGTCACGGAGACCGCGCTGTCGCTGGCGCAGGACGCGTATCCCGACCTCGACCTGCAGGGCACGTTGGCCGAACTCGACATGCTGGCGGCGCGGCTGCGCCAGCGGCTCGCCGACGATGCGGACCTGAAAGGCCGCGTCGCCGCGCTGAACGACTTCTTCTTCCGCGAACTCGGCTTCGCGTGCAATCACAACGATTACTACGACCCCGATAACAGCCACCTGAACGCCGTGCTGAAACGGCGGCGCGGGATCCCGATCTCGCTGTCGGTGCTGTATCTGGAGCTCGCCGAGCAGGTCGGCGTGCCGGCGCGCGGCGTATCGTTCCCCGGCCATTTCCTGCTGCGCGTCACGCTGCCGGACGGCGACCTGATCATCGATCCGACCAACGGCCATTCGCTGTCGGAAGCCGAGATGGTCGAGATGCTCGAGCCGTACGTCGCGCGCGCGGCCGGCGCGGTCGACAGCGCGTTGCGCGCGCTGCTGCAGCCCGCGACGAGCCGCGAGATCATCGCGCGGATGCTGCGCAACCTGAAGACGATCTATCTGCAGACGGAACGCTGGCAGCGGCTGCTCGCGGTGCAGCAGCGGCTCGTGATCCTGTTGCCCGAGCAGCTCGACGAGGTGCGCGATCGCGGTTTCGCGTATGCGCGGCTCGACTACCTGCGCCCCGCGCTCGAGGATCTCGAGCAGTATCTCGGCGAGCGGCCGGAGGCGGACGATGCGACCGTCGTCGAGTCGCAGGTGACCGAATTGCGGCAGCGGATGCAGCGCGACGGCGAGGACTGAGCCACCGCGCGACTGCCGGAATCCGGAATGAAAAACGCCCGCATCGCGGGCGTTTTTCATTCGCGCTTACTTCGGCTGCATCCGGATAGCGCCGTCGAGGCGGATCACTTCGCCGTTGAGCATCGGATTCTCGACGATCTGGCGCACCAGCATCGCGTATTCGGCCGGTTTGCCGAGCCGCGGCGGGAACGGCACCATTGCGCCGAGCGCGTCCTGCACGTCCTGCGGCATGTCGAGCAGCATCGGCGTCTCGAACAGGCCGGGCGCGATCGTCATCACGCGGATGCCGCTGCGCGCCAGGTCGCGCGCGATCGGCAGCGTCATGCCCGCGACGCCGGCCTTCGAGGCCGCGTACGCGGCCTGGCCGATCTGCCCGTCGAACGCGGCGACCGACGCGGTACTGACGATCACGCCGCGCTCGCCGTCCGCGGTCGGCGCGGTTGCGGCCATCGCGGCCGCCGCGAGCCGGATCATGTTGAACGTGCCGACGAGGTTCACGTTGATCGTCTTCGCGAACACGTCGAGCGGATGCGCGCCGTCCTTGCCGACGGTCTTCGCGGCGGGCGCGATGCCCGCGCAGTTGACGAGGCCGCGCAGCGTGCCCGCGCGCGTCGCCGCGTCGACGGCCGCCTGCGCGTCGGCTTCGCTCGACACGTCGCAGCGCACGAATGCACCGCCCAGCTCGGTCGCGAGCGCGACGCCCGCCGCCTCGTTCAGGTCGGCGAGCACGACCTTGCCGCCGGCCTGCGCGAGCATCCGCGCCGTTCCGGCGCCGAGGCCCGACGCGCCGCCCGTGATCAGAAAGACGTTGCCGCGAATCTCCATGACTGTCTCCTTTGTCGACCGCCCTTGGCGCTTTAGCGCTTAGGGCGGTCCCATGCAAGGCGGTCGCCCGCCCTTGGCGCTTTAGCGCTTAGGGAGGTCCCATGCAAGGCGGTCGACCGCCCTTGGCGCTTGGGGAGGTCCCACGCAAAGCGGTTGTGCTGTCCGATGCGAAGCGATCGGTTGAAAAAACGTGTGCCGGTTGGCAGCGCGCATGCATCCGACCGATTGTACGGGGCGCCATCGCCCGGCGGCGAGACAAGCGCGGTCGTGCGAAGCTCGGCCGGGCGAAAAAAAACCGCCCGGAAAGGGCGGCTTGCGGTGCGCGATGCGGTGCTTACTTCAGTGCGTCGAACGCGCGCTCGCGGATTTCCTCGACGCTGCCGAGGCCCGAGATCTTGCGATACTGCGGCGCCTTCAGGCCGTTTTCCTCGCCGCGCTGCGCCCAGTCGCCGTAGTACTTGATCAGCGGCTTGGTCTGCGCTTCGTACACTTCGAGACGCTTCTTGACGGTTTCTTCCTTGTCGTCGTCGCGCTGGATCAGCGGTTCGCCCGTCACGTCGTCGTGGCCTTCGACCTTCGGCGGGTTGAACTTGACATGATACGTGCGGCCCGATGCCGGGTGCGTGCGGCGGCCGCTCATGCGCTCGATGATTTCCGAGAACGGTACGTCGATCTCGAGCACGTAGTCGATCGCGACACCGGCGTCCTTCATCGCATCGGCCTGCGCGATCGTGCGCGGGAAGCCGTCGAACAGATAGCCGTTCGCGCAATCGGATTCCTTCAGGCGCTCCTTGACGAGGCCGATGATCAGGTCGTCCGTCACGAGCTTGCCTTCATCCATGAAGCGCTTCGCTTCGATGCCGAGCGGCGTGCCGGCCTTCACGGCCGCGCGCAGCATGTCGCCCGTCGAGATTTGCGGGATGCCGAATTTTTCCTTGATGAAGTTTGCCTGGGTGCCCTTTCCCGCGCCGGGCGCGCCCAACAGGATCAAACGCATGGTGATATCTCCAAGTATGTAGATTCGTGTGGCGAGACGCAAAGGCGCCGGCGACAACGTGCGCGGGGCTTGCCTGGCGCGCGGCGGACCGGTCTGATGCGGCGCGTCGGCTTCGGCGACGCGCGGCTGCCGGCAGGGCCGCGGGCGGGGTCAAGCGAGGACGCGCTGGTCGCGGACGGCTCGCACAATCGCCTGATTATGCCACGGGTTATTTTGAACCCGGCCGAAAAAGGGCCTGCACGCGCGCAAGATCGGCGGGCGTGTCGATACCGGCTTCGGGCGCGGACCCGGTGATCAGCACTGCGATGCGCTCGCCGTGCCACAGCGCGCGCAGCTGTTCGAGCTGCTCGGCCTGTTCGATCGGCGCCTGCGCAAGCGTCGGATACGTGCGCAGGAAACGCGCGCGATATGCATAGAGGCCGATGTGCCGGTAGACCGGAAATGCAGGGGCCGGCATTGCCGCGACGTCCGGCCAGTGCGGCTGGTACGCGTCACGGCTCCACGGAATCGGCGCGCGCGAAAAGTACAGCGCGACGCTCTGCGCGTCGAGCGCGACCTTCACGACGTTCGGGTTGAACACGTCGGCTGCATCGTGGATCGGGTGGGCCGCGGTCGCGATCGCGCAGGCCGGATGCGCGGCCAGGTGCGACGCTACGTCGCGCACGAGCATGGGGTCGATCAGCGGCTCATCGCCCTGCACGTTGACGACGACGGTGTCGTCGCTCCACCCGAACGTCGCCGCGACTTCCGCGAGCCGGTCGGTGCCGGACGGATGGTCGGCACGCGTCAGCACCGCCTCGAAGCCGTGATCGCGCGCCGCATCGAGCACGCTTTGCGCGTCGGATGCGACGAGCACCTGCTGCGCGCCCGCTTCGCGCGCGCGCTCGGCGACGCGCACGACCATCGGCTTGCCGCCGAGATCGGCGAGCGGCTTGTTCGGGAGGCGCGTCGACGCGAGCCGGGCGGGAATGACGGCGATGAAGGGTTGCGGGTGAGTCATCGGAGGGAACGGTGAGAGGGACGGGGCGGGTGGCGCGTCCGGCGCCGGTCGCCCGGCGGCGTTCGGCGACCGGCCGGGGCCGGGTCGCCTTCAAGCGACTGCGGCGGTCGAGCGGCCTGACGGTTTAGCGGCCGGCCGGGTCGACCGGCGTGCCTTCGACGGTCTGGCGCGCTTCGTCGACGAGCATCACGGGGATGCCGTCGCGGATCGGGTAGGCGAGCTTGTCCGCGTTGCAGATCAGCTCCTGCGCGGCGCGGTCATAGTGGAGCGGGCCTTTGCAGATAGGGCACACAAGGATTTCAAGCAGGCGAGCGTCCACGGAGTTTCTCCACAACGAGGGCAATGAGGCGAGGGTCGAGCGCGGCTTCGACAGGGACGACCCAGAGTCGAGCGTCGCGCCAGGAAGCGCCCAATTTTACTGCATCCTTCTCGGTGATCAGGATCGCATCGACGGCGTCGTCGACGAACGGATTGTCGGTGAACGCGTAGTGGTCGGGCAGCGCGCGCGTCGCCGGCGCGAGACCGGCCGCGCGCAGCGTTGCGAAGAAGCGTTCCGGCGCGCCGATGCCGGCCGCGGCGAGCACGCGCTCGTTCGCGAACTGCGACAGCGGGCGGCGCAGCGCGGGCTGGTCGAGGTGCCATGCGGCGCCCGGCGTGAGCGCGAGCGCGTAGGTGTCGGGCCAAGGCGGCAGCGCGCCGCTGTACGGATCGTTGACGAGCGTGGCATCGCGGTGCCGCGACAGCGGCTCGCGCAGCGGGCCGGCCGGCAGCAGGAAGCCGTTGCCGCCGAGCCGGTGGTCGAACACGACGAGCTCGACCGTGCGCGCGAGGCGGTAGTGCTGCAGGCCGTCGTCGCTGACGATCACGTCGACGTCCGGATGCGCGGCGCGCAGCGCCTGCGCGGCCGCCACGCGGTCGGGACACACCCAGACGGGCGCGGCGGTGCGGCGTGCGATCAGCAGCGGCTCGTCGCCGCCCACGCTCGCGCTCGACGCGGGCGTGACGGCGGTCGGCGCTTTCACGTTCGCGCCGTAGCCGCGCGACACGACGCCGGGCGTGAAGCCGGCCGCGCGCAACGCGTCGACGAGCGCGATCACGGTCGGCGTCTTGCCGGTACCGCCGACGGTCACGTTGCCGACCACGACGACGGGCACGCCGACGTCGACCGGCTGCTTCCAGCCTTGTGCGTAAGCGGTGCGCCGCAGCGCCGCGCACAGGCCGAACACGCATGCGAACGGCGTGAGCGCCCACGCGAGCGCGCCGCGCCGCTGCCATTCGCGTGTCAGGCGCGCTTCGAGCCGGGCGAGCGGGCCGCCGGGCGCGCTCATCGGACCGGGCGCGGCGCGTCGTGCGCCGCGGCGTGGGACGGATTCGTCAAGGCGGATTCTCCGTTGGGCGGCGCATGCCGCGGGGTCTGCGGAAGGCGGCACTCTAGCGCGCCGCATGCGGACGCGGCAAGCGCGACCGGCCGACGCAGCCCGCGGGGCCGGATCGCGGCGGGCTGTGGATAACTCTGTGAAGAACTCCCCGGTCGATGGCCTCAAACGCCCGCCCGGTGGGCATCGAATCGGATGAGAATCATTCCGAAAGGTTTAAAAATATATAAAAATCAATGCGTTATCGGGAATTGTCTGGTTTTTTTCGCGGTTTCCAAGCGTTTTACGCGGACGATTGCCAAAGTGTGGACACCTTTCGAGCGCCGCGACGCATGCGCTCGGTGCTGGACGCCGCGCGCGTGTCGGACTATCGTGTCGCCGCCAGCATTCATCCGACCGTCCATGCCTTCCGACTCCCCTTTTGCCGCACCCGGCGCGACCCGCGGCGGCGACGAAGTGATTCCCGTTTCGGCGCTCAATCGCGCGATTTCGACGATGCTCGAGCGTTCGTTTCCGCTGCTGTGGATTTCGGGCGAAGTATCGAATTTCACGCGCGCCGCGAGCGGCCACTGGTATTTCTCGATCAAGGACCAGCAGGCGCAGATGCGCTGCGTGATGTTCCGCGGCCGCGCCCAATACGCGGAATTCACGCCGCGCGAAGGCGACCGGATCGAGGTTCGCGCGGTCGTCACGATGTACGAGCCGCGCGGCGAAGTGCAGCTCAACGTCGAGGCCGTGCGGCGCACCGGGCAGGGGCGCCTGTACGAGGCATTCCTGCGGCTGAAGGCGCAGCTCGAAGGCGAAGGGCTGTTCGCGCCCGAGCGCAAGCGGCCGCTGCCGGCCCACCCGCGCGCGATCGGTATCGTCACGTCGCTGCAGGCCGCCGCGCTGCGCGACGTGCTGACCACGCTCGCACGCCGTGCGCCGCACATTCCGGTGATCGTCTATCCGGCGCCCGTGCAGGGTGCCGGTTCCGCCGAAAAGCTCGTCGCGGCCGTCGAGGCCGCGAATGCGCGGCGCGAGGTCGACGTGCTGCTCGTCTGCCGCGGCGGCGGCTCGATCGAGGATCTGTGGTCGTTCAACGACGAGGCGCTGGCGCGCGCGATCGCGGCGAGCGAGCTGCCGGTCGTCAGCGGCGTCGGGCACGAAACCGATTTCACGATCGCGGACTTCGCGGCCGACGTGCGCGCGCCGACGCCGACCGGCGCGGCCGAACTCGCGAGCCCGCAGCGCGCGCTGCTGCTGCGCGAGGTCGGCGACCGCCAGCGTGCGCTCGCGCGCGGCATGGAACGCCGGCTCGAACAGCGTGCGCAGCAGCTCGACTGGCTCGCGCGCCGGCTCGTGAGCCCGGCCGAGCGGCTGCAGCGGCAGCGCACGCACGTCGAGCAGCTCGCGGCGCGGCTCGCGTC
>NZ_JBNCAB010000066.1:0-39609 GCF_049805555.1 Burkholderia sp. DN3021
CCCCCCCCCCCCCCCCCCCCCCCCCCCCCCCCCCCCCCCCCCCCCCCCCCCCCCCCCCCCCCCCCCCCCCCCCCCCCCCCCCCGCCCCCCCGCCCCCCCCCCCCCCCCCCCACGGCCCGACCTGGCGCGCGCAATTCGCGATGAGCCGCGACGACGAGCGACGCTTCCTGACCGAAGCGCGCGACATGGTCGAGGCGGCGACCGGCACGAGGCCGATCGGCTACAACTGCAACTGGTTGCGGCGCGGGCCAAATACGCTGTCGTTGCTGCAGGAACTCGGCTACGTCTATCACATCGACGACGTCAGCCGCGACGAGCCGTTCATCGAGACCGTGAACGGGCACGATTTCGTGGTCGTCCCGTACACGCTGCGCAACAACGACATCCTGCTGATCGAAGGCCGCAATTACTCGCCGACGATGTTCCTGGAGCAGATCAAGCTCGATTTCGACCAGCTCTACGCGGAGGCCGGGCAGCGACGCAGGCTGATGTCGATCAGCGCACACGACCGGATCAGCGGCACGCCGCAGATGGTCCGTGCGTGGGATGAATTCCTGCGCTACGCGCGAGCGCATCCGGGTGTCGCGTTCATGCGCAAGGACGAGATCGCGCGTTACGCGCTCGGCAGCGCGGCGACACTGCGCGAAACCGAGACGATCTGACCGGATTGCTTTCTTCTCAACGGAAACCAACCATCATGAACGATTCATTCAATGGCAACGCGGTGCTCGTGGTCGGCGGGAGCTCCGGGATCGGCGCGGCCGCCGCGCAGGCATTCGCGCAACGCGGCGCACGCGTGACGATCGCTTCGCGCGACGCACGCAAGGGCGAGGCGATCGCAGCCGCAATCGGCCGCGGCACGCGCTTCGCACCGCTCGACATCACGCGAACCGACGAAGTCGACGCATTCTGCGCACGCGCCGGCCAGTTCGACCACGTCGTGATTTCCGCAGCCCAGACCGCAACGGGCCCGGTCCGTTCGCTCGCACTCGACGCCGCGCAGGCCGCGATGGACAGCAAGTTCTGGGGCGCGTATCGCATCGCGCGTGCAATCGACATCGTCCCGGGCGGCTCGCTGACGTTCGTGTCGGGGTTTCTCGGCGTGCGGCCGAGTGCATCGTCGGTGCTGCAGGGTGCCATCAATGCGGCACTCGATGCACTGGCTCGCGGCCTGGCGCTCGAACTGGCCCCCGTACGCGTCAACACGGTGTCGCCCGGCCTGATCGCCACGCCGCTGTGGGACAAGCTCGCGACCGACGCGCGCGACGCCATGTTCGCCGGCGCCGCGCAGCGGTTGCCGGCGCGCCGCGTGGGCCGGCCCGAGGATGTCGCGAACGCGATCGTCTATCTGGCGGCGACGCCGTACTCGACCGGTTCGACCGTGCTCATCGACGGCGGCGGCGCAATCGCGTAGTACGTCGAGAAAGGTCCGCGACACGGGCGCGATCGCGATGGAAACGCGCATTCCCGCGCGCCAAAAGACGGCGCCCCGCATGCATCGAAGCATGCGGGGCGGCGTAGCCGCGCAACAGCGCGCGGCGCCAAGCTCCGTCGGCTTACGCGACCGCGCTCACGTCGAGCGGTGCGCCCGTCTTCGCCTGGATCTCGTCGACGCTCACGCCGTCGGCAAGCTCGAGAACCTTCAGGCCGGCCGGCGTCACTTCGATCACGCCGAGATCGGTGATGATCAGGTCGACCACGCCGACACCCGTCAAAGGCAGGTTGCACTCGTCGAGGATCTTGTGCTGGTCGCCCTTCGCGACGTGTTCCATCAGCACGACGACGCGCTTCACGCCCGCGACGAGGTCCATCGCGCCGCCCATCCCCTTGATCATCTTGCCCGGGATCATCCAGTTCGCGAGGTCGCCCTGCTTGCTGACCTGCATCGCACCGAGGATCGCGAGGTTGACGTGGCCGCCGCGGATCATTGCGAACGAGTCGGCCGACGAGAAGATCGACGAACCCGGCAGCGTCGTGACGGTCTGCTTGCCGGCGTTGATGAGATCGGCGTCGACTTCATCCTCGGTCGGCGACGGGCCGATGCCGAGCAGCCCGTTCTCCGACTGCAGCCACACCTCGACGCCTTCCGGCACGTGGTTCGCGACGAGCGTCGGCAGGCCGATGCCGAGGTTCACGTAGAAGCCGTCCCGCAGTTCCTGCGCCGCGCGCGCGGCCATCTGGTCACGATTCCAGGCCATGTCAGTCTCCTTTCGCGCGTACGACGCGTTGTTCGATGCGTTTTTCCGGCGTCGCGTTCAGCACGATGCGCTGCACGAAAATCCCCGGCGTATGGACCTGGTCCGGATCGAGTGCGCCGTTCTCGACGATCTCCTCGACCTCCACCACGGTGATCTTGCCGGCCATCGCGCACATCGGGTTGAAGTTGCGCGCTGTGCGGCGATAGATCAGGTTGCCGGACTTGTCGGCCTTCCAGGCCTTCACGAGCGCGACGTCAGCCGTCAGCGACGGCTCGAGCACGTAGTGGCGATCGCCGAACTGGCGCGTCTCCTTGCCTTCCGCGATCACGGTGCCGTAGCCGGTATTGGTGAAGAACGCGGGGATGCCCGCGCCGCCCGCGCGCAGCTTCTCGGCCAGCGTGCCTTGCGGCGTGAATTCGAGCTCGAGTTCGCCGGCCAGATACTGGCGCTCGAACTCCTTGTTCTCGCCGACGTACGACGAGATCATCTTCTTGATCTGGCGCGTTTCCAGCAGCAGGCCGAGACCGAAGCCGTCGACGCCCGCATTGTTGCTGATGCAGGTGATGCCCTTGACGCCCGAATCGCGCAACGCCGCGATCAGCGCCTCCGGAATCCCGCACAGGCCGAAGCCGCCCACCGCGAAGGTCTGTCCGTCGCGGACGATCCCTTCCAGCGCGGCAGCCGCGCTTGGATAGACTTTGTTCATCTGTTGTCCCTTCCTCTATGGAAACCAGCGAAACCGGTTCACGCGCCCATGTGGACCGCAAGCCCGCCGCATCATTCTATGCATGCGCGGCGATGTGTGCGTCGAGGCGCGCTGTTTTTATATCGCGACGAACTGCCGCGAGATGCCTGAAAGGGTACGATGCGGCGCGGATGCGGCACAATACGCAAAAATACATAAGCGTTTGCCTCCGCTTGCCTGCGCCATGCCCGCTCTCGATTACCAGACTGCCTTCCACCTCGCGCCGCTCGGCCTCGTGATGTCGCGCGACCGCGTAATCGAGGACTGCAACGACGCGCTCGCGTCGATCTTCCGCTGCGCGCGGGCCGACCTGATCGGGAAATCGTACGAGGTACTCTACCCGTCGACGGACGAATTCCAGCGAATCGGCGAGCGCATCTCGCGCGTGATGGCCGCGAACGGCATCTACTCGGACGACAGAATCATGAAACGGGCCGACGGCGAGCTGTTCTGGTGCCACGTGACGGGCCGCGCGCTCGACCGCACCGCGCCGCTCGCGGCCGGCGTCTGGACCTTCGAGGACTTGAGCGCGACGCGCCGCGTCGCGGTCGAACTGACTCCGCGCGAACGCGAGATCGCCGCGCAACTCGCGACCGGCAAGACCAGCAAGCAGATCGGGCGCGTGCTCGACATCAGTTCGCGCACGGTCGACATCTACCGCGCACGGCTGATGCGCAAGTACGGGACGAACAACACGCCGGAGCTGCTGCAGCGCCTGCTCGGGCAGTGAATGGCGGCGCCCGGATGACAATCGGCCGCGCATGGCGGCCGATTCGGGTAACAACAGGCATGGCGAATCACCGGCGCGCCGGCGCCGGCCTCGCCGTATCGGCGCTCAGACGATTTTCGTCGCGAGCGCGCGCTCGATCGTGTCGCGCAGCAGTTGCGGCAGCGGCACCGACTTGCCGAGCGCGTAGTCGACCCACACGCAACGCGCGTTGCCGCGCGCATAGACGTGCTGCGGATCGTCCGCACGCGTGAGCTCGAAACCGGTGTCGAAGCTGCTTCGGCCGGGTTTTGCGGCCGACATCTTCGCGATCACGTCGCCCGGATAGTGCAGTTGCTTGAGGAATTCCATCGACGCCGTGACGATGACGGGCCCCTGCCCCTCGCCGTTGCCGCCGGCGATGCCGAGTTCCTCGAACCACGAGATCCGCGCCTGCTCCATGTAGCGGAAATAGACCGTGTTGTTCACGTGGCCGAACGCGTCCATGTCGCCCCAGCGGATCGGCATCGACATCTCAAAAACGGGTGAGTAATCGCTTGTTGCGCTCATTGCAGTTTTCTTTGTTGCTGAATGTCATCCGCTCAGGCGAGGCCGAAGCCGTCGTCGGCGGAGATGATCGAGCCATTGATGAACTGCGACTCGTCGGCCGCGAGCAGCAACAACAGCCCGTCGAGATCCTGCGGCTTGCCGACGCGCCGGCGCGGCAGCATCGACTGCACCTTCTGGCCCTGCTCGGTTTCCCACAGGTAATGATTGATTTCGGTATCGATATAACCCGGACAGATCGCGTTGACGTTGATCCCGTGGCGCCCCCATTCGAGTGCCATCGCGCGCGTCATCTGCACGACCGCTGCCTTGCTCATCGCGTACAGCCCGATCTGCGGAAACACGCGCAGGCCGGCCACCGACGCGATGTTGATGATCCGGCACGGCGGCTTGCCGTTACCGTTGCCGTTCGCGCGCATGATCATCCGCTTCGCGACTTCCTGCGCGACGAAAAACGCGCCGCGCGTGTTGGTATCGAACACGAACTCGAAATCGGCCGGCGTCACGTCGACGAGCTTCTGCATCGTCGACACGCCGGAATTGTTCACGAGGATGTCGATCGTGCCGGCTTCCGTCTCCGCGTGCGCGACCGCCGCCTTGATGCTCTGGACGTCGGTGACGTCGAGCGACACGACGTGCGCGGCACCGCCTGCCGCCTCGATCTCCGCGCGCAGTTCCTTCAGGCGCTCGACGCGGCGGCTCGCGAGCACGACCTTCGCGCCGGCCTGCGACAGCACCTGCGCAAAACGCTGCCCGAGGCCGCTCGACGCGCCCGTGACCAGCGCAACCTTGCCTTCCAGATTGATCGATCGACCCATTTGCACATCCCCTTTCGATGTCATTTCGCCAGCCCGGGCAACACGGCCCGGGCGGCATAACCCTAGCACAAAAAATAGAACGATCGTGCTAATCTAGACGCATGCTGTTGCGGCAAGCGTTTCGTTTCGCAGACAATACGCTCCCGAATAAAAGCATTCTAACGGTTAGAGGAACGCCAATGACCCCCGCAAGCCTCATCGAGCAATACGGCCCGCGCGAATCGATGGAATACGACGTCGTGATCGTCGGCGGCGGCCCCGCCGGGCTGTCGGCGGCGATCCGGCTCAAGCAGCTGGCCGCCGAGAAAGGCACCGAGATCGGCGTGTGCGTGCTCGAGAAGGGTTCCGAGATCGGCGCGCACATTCTGTCGGGCGCGGTGATGGACCCGCGCGCGATCACCGAACTGTTCCCCGACTGGAAGGAACAGGGCGCGCCGCTCACCGTCGAGGTGACGGAAGACCGCTTCCTGTTCCTGTCCGAGAAGAGCGCGGTGACGACGCCGAACTGGGCGCTGCCCGAGAACTTCAAGAACCACGGCAACTACGTGATCTCGCTGGGCAACGTCACGCGCTGGCTGGGCCAGCAGGCGGAAGCCTTGGGTGTCGAGATCTTCCCGGGCTTCCCGGCCGCCGAGATTCTCTATAACGACGACGGCTCGGTGAAGGGCGTCGCGACCGGCAACATGGGCGTGGGCAAGGACGGCGAGCCGACCGAGAACTTCCAGCTCGGCATGGAGCTGCACGCGAAGTACACGCTGTTCGCCGAAGGCTGCCGCGGCCACCTCGGCCGCCAGCTGATCTCGAAGTTCAAGCTCGACGCGAACGCCGATCCGCAGGCGTACGGGATCGGCATCAAGGAGCTGTGGGAAATCGATCCCGCGAAGCACAAGCCGGGCCTCGTGATCCACACGGCCGGCTGGCCGCTGAAGTCCGATACGTACGGCGGCTCGTTCCTGTATCACATGGACAACAACCAGGTCGTGGTCGGCTTCGTGGTGGGCTTGGGCTACACGAACCCGTACCTGTCGCCGTTCGAGGAATTCCAGCGCTACAAGACGCATCCGTCGATCCGCGCGTTCCTGGAAGGCGGCAAGCGCGTGTCGTACGGCGCGCGCGCGATCACCGCGGGCGGGCTGCTGTCGCTGCCGAAGACGGTGTTCCCGGGCGGCGCGCTGATCGGCGACGACGCGGGCTTCCTGAACGCATCGCGGATCAAGGGCAGCCATACGGCGATCAAGACCGGCATGCTGGCGGCCGATGCCGCGTTCGACGCGGTGCAGGCCGGCCGTCAGTCGGACGAACTCAACGCGTACCCGGACGCCTTCAAGCAGTCGTGGCTGTACACGGAGCTGTACCGCGCGCGCAACTTCAAGCAGTGGATGGCCAAGGGGCTGTATCTCGGCACGCTGATGGTCGGGCTCGAGCAGAAGGTGATGGGCGGCAACGTACCGTGGACGCTGCATCACCAGCACGCGGACCACGAGATGCTGAAGCCGGCGTCGCAGTGCGAGCCGATCGAGTATCCGAAGCCGGACGGCAAGCTGACGTTCGACCGGCTGTCGTCGGTATTCATCTCGAACACGAACCACGAGGAGAATCAGCCGGCGCACCTGACGCTGAAGGATGCGAGCGTGCCGGTGAACGTGAACCTGCGCACGTACGCGGGGCCGGAGGCGCGCTTTTGCCCGGCGGCGGTGTACGAGTTCGTGAAGAACGACGACGGCAGCGATCGGCTGGTGATCAACGCGCAGAACTGCGTGCACTGCAAGACCTGCGACATCAAGGACCCGACGCAGAACATCGTGTGGGTCACGCCCGAAGGCGGCGGCGGGCCGAATTATCCGAACATGTAACCTGCCGGAACGCGCCGCCACGAGCGGCGCGTTTTTTAGGGCCGCTGCACACTGCTGCAAACGAAACGGGGCGCTGCATCACGCAGCGCCCCGTTTGCATTCGTCGCTCGACGGTCGAGACGGGGCGCGCCGCGCGCCGCCCTATTGCGTCAGGTCGCGCTACCGGCGATCTTCGGCGTCTGCGTCTCGACATCGCCGCACTGCGCACGATGGCGCAATGCATGGTCGATCAGCACCAGTGCGAGCATCGACTCGGCGATCGGCGTCGCGCGGATGCCGACGCACGGATCGTGGCGACCGAAGGTTTCCACCGTAGCCGCCTCGCCGGCCTTCGTGATCGAGCGGCGCGGCGTGCGAATGCTCGACGTCGGCTTGATCGCGATCGACACGGTGATGTCCTGTCCCGTCGAGATCCCGCCGAGCACGCCGCCCGCATGGTTGCCGACGAAGCCGCCCGGCGTCAACTCGTCGCCGTGCACGGAGCCGCGTTGCGCGACGCTGTCGAAGCCCGCGCCGATCTCGACGCCCTTCACCGCGTTGATGCTCATCATCGCCTTCGCGATGTCCGCATCGAGACGGTCGAACACGGGCTCGCCCCAGCCGACCGGCACGCCCGACGCGACGACGTCGATGCGCGCGCCGATCGAATCGCCATCCTTGCGCAGCGCATCCATGTAGGCCTCGAGCTCGGGAACGACCGCCGCGTTCGGCGAGAAGAACGGATTCTCGCGCACGTGCGACCAGTCGACGAACGGCACGTCGATCTCGCCGAGGCCGCTCATGTAGCCGCGCACCTCGACGCCGAAGCGCTCGCGCAGCCACTTCTTCGCGACCGCGCCCGCGCCGACGATCGGCGCGGTCAGGCGTGCGGACGAGCGGCCGCCGCCGCGGTAGTCGCGGATGCCGTACTTCTGCCAGTACGTGTAATCGGCATGGCCGGGACGGAACGTCTCGACGATGTTGCCGTAGTCCTTGCTGCGCTGGTCGGTGTTACGGATCAGCAGTGCGATCGGCGTGCCGGTCGTCACGCCTTCGAACACGCCCGACAGGATCTCGACCTCGTCGGCCTCCTGCCGTTGCGTCACGTGCCGCGACGTGCCGGGCTTGCGGCGATCGAGCTCGACCTGGATGTCGGCTTCGGTCAGCCCCATCCCCGGCGGGCAGCCGTCGATCACGCAGCCGATCGCGGGACCGTGCGATTCGCCGAAGGTCGTGACAGTGAAAAGCGTGCCGAGGGTATTGCCGGACATGATGGAACCGCCCAAAGAGAAATGGACAAACCGATGCGCTGCCCGGGCCGCTGGCAGGTCGATCGTTTGCCGGTCGAGAAAAAGAGGTGAACCGCTATTATGCCAGCCGTCCCGGGAGCGCGTACCGCATGAGACGCAGGCCGGGCGCACGGTACGTGCACGCGCAGCCCGGGCGGTGCAGCCGGAAGCTCGTTCCGGCCCGCTTGCAGACGAAATACTCGCCCCGCGCGATACCGGCGGGCACCCCGCCCGCCTACTTCCGTGCGCCGCGCAGCTCGGTCACCGCGGCCTGCAGCGATTCGGGCGTCGCGACCGACGCCGGAATCGGCTCGCCGACCGCCAGCGTCAGCCGGCTCATCACGCCGCGCTTGATGGGCCGCGGCATCCGCGCATCGGAATGCCGCGAAAAATAGCTGCCCCACAATCCCCGCAATGCCATCGGAATCACCGGCGCCGGCGTGCGGCTCAGGATCTCGGTGATGCCGTGGTGGAACGTGTTGATGTCGCCCGTCTTCGTCAGCTTGCCCTCGGGGAAGATACACACGAGTTCGCCGTCCTTCAGCGCGGCCTCGCACGTGTCGTACGCGCGCGCGAGCATCCCGGGATCCTCGTGGCGCGGCGCGATCGGGATCGCCTTCGCATGCCGGAACACCCAGCTCGCGAAGCGCGTCTTGAAGATCCGGTGATCCATCACGAAACGGATCGGGCGCGGGCTCGCGGCGGCCAGCACGAGCGCATCGACATAGCTGACATGGTTGCAGACGAGCACGGCCGCGCCCTCCGCCGGAATCCGCTCCGCGTGCACGAGGCGAATCCGGTAGAAGGTGTGCACGAGCACCCACGCGACGAAACGCAGCAGGAACTCGGGCACGAGCAGGTAGATATACGCCGCGACGATGACGTTCAACAGCGCGGTGACGAGGAACAGGCCCGGGATGCCGACGCCGGCCTTGGTCAGCCCCATCGCCATCACGGCCGACAGGATCATGAACAGCGCGTTCAGGATGTTGTTCGCGGCGATGATCCGCGCGCGGTGCGTCGGTGCGCTGCGGCTCTGGATCAGCGCGTACAGCGGCACGCTGTAGAAGCCGCCGAACATCGCGAGCAGGAACAGGTCGGCGAGGATGCGCCAGTGGCGCGCGCCGGCCAGGAATTCGCCGACCGACAGCAGGTGGCCGGGCGACGGCAGCGCGTGGCTCGCGAAGTACAGCTCGATCGCGAACACGCTGATGCCGATCGAGCCGAGCGGCACGAGGCCGATCTCGACGCGCCGCTGCGACAGGCGCTCGCACAGCAGCGAACCGAGGCCGATGCCGACCGAGAACGTCGCGAGCAGGATCGTGACGACGTCGGGGCTCGCGGACAGCACGTCCTTCGCGAAATTGAAGAACGACGTGAGGAACGTCGCGCCGACGAACCACAGCCACGAGATGCCGAGCAGGCTCAGGAACACGGTGCGGTTCTGCCGTGCGAGCCCGAGA
This sequence comes from Burkholderia sp. DN3021, assembly GCF_049805555.1. Taxonomy (NCBI): domain Bacteria; kingdom Pseudomonadati; phylum Pseudomonadota; class Betaproteobacteria; order Burkholderiales; family Burkholderiaceae; genus Burkholderia; species Burkholderia sp. DN3021. The sequence goes on from NZ_JBNCAB010000066.1 coordinate 9,619, forward strand.
TTGCGCCAGGTCTCGCTGAACGGATTCCAGTTGATCACGAGATCAGGCTGCGGCGCCGGCGTGGACGGCACGCGCTGCGCGACGAGCCGCCCCGCGAGCGCGATGACGACGACGCTCACCGCGAGCACGCGCTCGCCGCTGCCTTCGATGCCCGCGGCCGCGCCGCCGATGATCGTGCCGATCAGGATCGCAATGAACGTGCCCATCTCGACGAGACCGTTGCCGCCGACCAGTTCGTGTTCGCCGAGATGCTGCGGCAGGTACGAATACTTGACGGGCCCGAACAGCGTCGAGTGCATCCCCATCATGAACGTGCACAGATACAGCAGGGTCGCGCTGTGCATGACGAAGCCAGCCGCGCCGACCAGCATCAGCACGATCTCGAAGGTCTTCACGAAGCGCGTGAGGGTCGCCTTGTCGTACTTGTCGGCGATCTGGCCGGACGTCGCCGAGAACAGCACGAACGGCAGGATGAAGATCGCGGAAATCAGGAATGCGGCGGTCTTCGCGTCGACGCCGGAGAATCGTGCGGTGTGGTAAGTGACGAGCGACGTGAAGCCGATCTTGAAGACGTTGTCGTTCAGCGCACCGAGGAACTGGGTCGTGAAGAACGGTGCGAAACGGCGCTCGCGCAGCAGGTCGAACTGCGATGCGTGGGTGCGCCGTTCGTCGCGCCGCCCCGAAGTGGCTTGCGTTTGATCGCTCATGCGGAATACGCGCGCGTCGTCTTGGCGAAGCTGCGCGGGCCTTGTTGTGTTGTCGTTGAAAAAACGGCGGCGCAGGACCAACCTGCGCCGCCGCGTGCCGGATGGCGACGCCCGCGCGTCAGGGCGCCGGGCGCGGCGTGGTTCACGGCTTGTGCGCTTCGGCTTCCGATTCCGGCCAGTCGCGGATGTACGCCTTCAGCATCCGGTTCTCGAAGCTCTGCGCCTCGACGACCGTCTTCGCGACGTCGTAGAACGAAATGACGCCCATCAGCACCTTCTTGTCGAGCACGGGCATGTAGCGCGCGTGGCGCTCGAGCATCATCCGGCGCACTTCGTTGACGTCCGTTTCCGGCGTGCACGTGAGCGGCTCGTCCATCACCTTGCGCACCTGCACGTCGCCGATCGCACCGCCGTTGACGTGCAGGCGCAGGATGATTTCGCGGAACGTCAGCATCCCGACGAGATCGCCGTACTCCATCACGACGAGCGAACCGATGTCGTGCTCGGCCATCGTATCGACCGCTTCGCGCAGCGGCTTATCGGGCGTCACCGTAAACAGCGTGTTGCCCTTCACTTTCAGAATATCGCTGACGCGCATCGTAGTCCCCTCATGCTTGAATGCAAAACCTCTTTCGATCCTATCGGAAAGCCTGTCAAAAGGAAAGCACGGGCCGGCGCGGCGGGCCGCCCCGCTTGCGGACACCGGCCGCCGGCCGCACAATGGCCGCATGAACAGCGGCCCGAGGAGACGGCCATGGCGCATACGCATTCGGAGCAATTCGCCAGCTTCGCTGATTTCTACCCGTATTACTTGAACGAACACCAGAACCTGACGTCGCGGCGGCTGCACTTCATCGGCTCGCTCGGCGTGATCGGCTGCGTCGCGATGGCGATCGCGACAGGCAACTGGCTGTGGCTGCCGGCGGCTGTCGTCTGCGGCTATGGGTTCGCGTGGGTCGGACACTTCTTCTTCGAGAAGAATCGCCCGGCCACGTTCCGGCACCCGATCTACAGCCTGATGGGCGACTGGGTGATGTTCAAGGACATTTGCATCGGCAAGATTTCACTGTAGCCGCCGGCCCCGCACTCACGCGGGCCGCGGCGGCCGCGCGTGCGGGTCGGGCACGCCGTCCGGCGCCTGCCCCGGGATACCCGCCGGCTGTGCGCCCGCGAGCCGGTGCGCGGCGATCAGCGACGCGAGCGACACGTCGAACCGCTCGTTCGACAGCACCTCAAGCAGCGCAGCGCCGTCGACATGGCTGCGCCGCCGCTGCAACTGGTAAGTCAGCTCAGTGCGGTCGATCACCAGCACGTCGAACAGCTGCGCCAGGGTCAACTGCTCCGGGTTCGCCAGCAGGACATAGCGCGGCGCGGCATCGCCGCCGTCCAGCCGCGCGACCCATTCGCGTTCCTCCATGGTCGTCAGCAGCCGTTGCGCGGTTTCCATGTCGCAACGCAGCATGGCCGCGAGCCGCAGCGCCGCGTACCCGGGCTTGCCGGCCGCGCGCGCCTCGGCAAGCCGCGCGAGCAGTTCGAGCGCATCGAGCAGGTCGCTGCCCGGATAGTGGATGCGATGGAACTGGCCGACGCGGATCGCCGGCAGCGCGGAGGTCACCATCGCACCGAGAAGCGCGACGAACCAGCTGAGATACACCCACAGCAGGAACACCGGCAGCGCCGCGAATGCGCCGTACACAGCCGTATAGGTCGGAATGCGCCGCACGTAGTAGCCGAAGCCGCGCTTCGCGAGCTCGAACGCGACGGCCGCGAACAGCCCGCCGATCACCGCGTCGCGCCACGCGACCGTGCAGTTCGGCAGGTACACGTACAGCAGCGTGAACGCGAGCACCGTCAGCGGCAGCGACGCAAGCGCGAGCAGCCACTCGACGATCGACGTGGACGGCGCAGCGCCGGTGAACGCCAGCGACTGCGTGAACAGGTACGAAGAGATCGACAGGCTCACGCCGAACAGCAGCGGACCGAGCGTGATCAGCGCCCAGTACGCGAGCACGCGCTGCGCGAACGGCCGCGGCTTGCGCACCCGCCAGATCAGGTTGAACGCCGATTCGATCGTCATCATCGTCATCACCGACGTGACGACGAGCACGATCAGGCCGGCCGTCGTCAGCCCCTTGGCCTTCGATGCGAACTGGTTCAGGTACTTGAAGATCTGGATGTTGAACTGCGCGGGCATCAGGTGATCCGCGAGGAACCCCTGCAGCGACAGCTGGAACGACGCGAACATCGGGAACGCGGTAAACAGCGCGAACGCGACCGTCACGAGCGGCACGAGCGCCAGCATCGTCGTGAACGTGAGGCTGCCCGCCACTTGCGGGATGCGATCCTCGGCGCTGCGCCGGGCCGCGAACTGCGCGAGGCGCTTGAGGGTGTCGAGATCGACGCTCAACTTCGGCAAACGGCTTCTCCTACTCGGGTGCCGCGCGCCCGAAGGCGCGCCGCCGCCGCGCTGCGCGACGGCTTCAGCCCCTATAATAGCCGCTCGATCCAGCAGGGGCCGACTGCACCGGGCACGCGCGCGGCCGCACGCGGCTCCGTAGCCCATGAAAGACATCCTCGTCCTCTATTACAGCCGTCACGGCGCCACGCGCGATCTCGCGCTCGCGATCGCCAACGGCATCGACAGCGTGCCGGGCATGCAGGCACGCATCCGCACCGTGCCGCCCGTGTCGACGGTCTGCGAAGCCAGCGCCCCCGACATTCCCGACGACGGTCCGCCTTATGCGGAACCGCGCGACCTCGAGGAATGCGCGGGCCTCGCGCTCGGCTCGCCGACCCGCTTCGGCAACATGGCCGCCGCGCTCAAGTATTTCCTCGACGGCACGACGCCGCAATGGCTGTCGGGCGCGCTGACCGGCAAGCCGGCGAGCGTGTTCACGTCGACCGGCAGCCTGCACGGCGGCCAGGAATCGACGCTGCTGTCGATGATGCTGCCGCTGCTGCATCACGGGATGATGATCGTCGGGATCCCGTACACCGAATCCGCGCTCAGCACGACCCGCACCGGCGGCACGCCGTACGGCGCGTCGCATGTCGCGCAGCACGGCCGCGCCGACCCCGAAGGGCTGTCGGCGGACGAAAAGGCGCTCGCGGCCGCGCTCGGCGTGCGGCTCGCACGCGCGGCGGCCGCCCTCTCCAACGCGCAGGCCGCCGAAGCCGCATGAACGCGCCCGCCCGCCCCGCCGTCGCTGCCCGGCCGCGCTGCGCGCTGGCCGCCGTCGCGTGCCTCGTCGCACTGATCGCGCTGTCGCTCGCGTGGGAGCTGTGGCTCGCGCCGCTGCGCCCGGGCGGCTCCGCGCTGATGCTGAAGGCCGTGCCGCTCGCGCTCGCACTGCCCGGCGTCTGGCGGCGTAACATCTATACGATGCAGTGGGCGAGCATGCTGATTCTCGTCTATTTCGCCGAAGGCATCGTGCGCGGCATGTCCGATCGCGGGTTGTCCGCGACGCTCGGCTGGTGCGAGACCGCGCTTGCCGTCGGCTTCTTCGTGGCGGCGCTGGCGTACGTCGCGCCGTTCAAGCGCGCGGCGAAAAAGTCGCGCGCCGCGTCCTGACCCTTACGCGACAAGGTGATGATGTCCTCCGAAGCTTTCGTTTCCGCGTGCCGCGACGCGATCGGCGCCGACCATGTGCTGACCGATCCGCACGATACCGAACCATTCCTGACCGACTGGCGCCGCCGCTACAAGGGCGCCGCGTGCGCGGTGCTGAAACCCGCGAACACGGCCGAAGTCGCCGCGCTCGTCAAGCTGGCCAACGCGCACGGCATCGCGCTCGTGCCGCAAGGCGGCAACACGGGCCTCGCCGGCGGCGCGACGCCCGACGCGAGCGGCAGCCAGGCCGTGCTGAGCGTCGCGCGCCTGAACCGCGTGCGCGCGCTCGATCCGCACAACAACACGATCACCGTCGAAGCCGGCGCGATCCTCGCCGACGTGCAGGCACGCGCCCGCGAAGGCGGCCGGCTGTTCGCGCTGAGCCTCGCGGCGGAAGGCAGCTGCACGATCGGCGGCAACCTGTCGACCAATGCCGGCGGCACCGCGGTGCTGCGCTACGGCAACGCACGCGAGCTGTGCCTCGGGCTCGAGGTCGTGACGCCGCAGGGCGAGATCTGGGACGGCCTGCGCGGGCTGCGCAAGGACAACACCGGCTACGACCTGCGCGACCTGTTCATCGGCGCGGAAGGCACGCTCGGGATCATTACCGCTGCCGTGATGAAGCTGCATCCGCTGCCGGCCGCGCAGGTCACGGCGCTCGCCGCGCTCGAATCGCCGCACGCGGCGCTCGACTTCCTCGCGCTCGCGCAGCGCGCGGCAGGGCCGCTGCTGACCGGCTTCGAGCTGATGTCGGATTTCTGCATGCGACTGGTCGGCAAGCACTACCCGCAACTGCGCTACCCGTTCACGCAGACGCATGCGCAGACGGTGCTGCTCGAACTGTCCGACAACGAAAGCGAAGCGCATGCGCGCGCGCTGTTCGAGAAACTGATGGAAGAAGCGTTCGAGGCCGGGCTCGTGGTCGACGCGGTGGTCGCGGAAAATCTCGCGCAGTCGCGCGCGTTCTGGGACCTGCGCGAGCATATCCCGCTCGCGCAGGCCGACGAGGGGCTCAACATCAAGCACGACATCGCGGTGCCGATCTCGTCGGTCGCGCGGTTCATCGACGAGACCGACGCGGCGATCCAGCAGGCCGCGCCGGGCGCGCGGATGGTCACGTTCGGCCACCTCGGCGACGGCAACCTCCACTACAACGTGCAGATGCCCGAAGGCGGCGATCCGAAGGCGTTCCTCGCCGCGTTCCAGGCGCCGATCAACCGGATCGTCTACGACAACGTGCACCGCCACCACGGCACGATCAGCGCGGAACACGGGATCGGCCAGTTGAAGATCGACGACGCGCAGCGCTACAAGTCGCCGGTCGAAACGACGTTGATGCGCACGCTGAAGACCGCGCTCGACCCGCGCGGCCTGATGAATCCCGGCAAGGTCCTGCGCTGAAGCCGCCCACTCCGGAGCGAAGCCCGTGAAAGTCCGCGTACTGTCCGACCTGCATCTCGAAAGCAACCAGCCCGACGTGATCGCGCATGCCGACGCGGATCTCGTCGTGCTCGCCGGCGACATCCACAATCACGCGGAAGGCCTGCGCTGGGCCGCCGAGACGTTCGACCCGGCCGTGCCGGTGATCTACGTGCCGGGCAACCACGAGTACTACGACGGGGAATTCGGCGCGCTGGAGGCGGCGATGCGCGACGGGGCGCAGGCGCTCGACAACGTGCATTACCTGAACAACGGCATCTATGTCGATCCCGAACAGCGCTTCCGCGTGCTCGGCACGACGCTGTGGGCCGATTTCTCGCTGTTCGGCAGCGACGAAGCCAGCATCGCCGCCGCAATCGACGCCGGGCTGCGCGTGATGCTCGATTTCAAGGGCTTGATCCAGGTGACCTGGCCGCACGACGCGGCGCTGCATGCGGCACCGGGCGCGGCGGAGCGGGATTTCTCGCCGGCCGATGCGATCGCGCTGCATCGGCAAGGCCGCGCGTGGCTGGAAGCGCAGCTCGCGGTGCCGTTCGCGGGGCGGACGATCGTCGTCACCCATCATGCGCCGCACCGGCGCTCGCTGGCGGAACGCTATGCGCAAGACCTTGCGTCGGCGGGGTTCATCACGGATATGGCGGAACTCGTGCGGCCGCCGGTGGATTTGTGGATCCACGGCCACACGCATACGTCATTCGACTATGTTGCGGACGGCGGCACGCGCGTGGTGTGCAATCCGCGCGGCTACATCCGTCGGCGCACCGGCGAACTGGAAAATACCGCGTTCGCGTGGGACAAGGTCGTCGAGCTCGGCTGAACGCCGGCCCGCCCGGCCGCGTTGCGCGGCCTTCTCCGACCGGGGCTGATATGGGCTGTACGGGCCTGATATGGCCCGATCAGCGGTCGCTGCGGCGCGATCCGTGCTGCGCCGCGCGCACGCGCACCGGCACCGGCTTCATCCGTGCCTTCGCCTTCATCGCGCGCAGCAGGTCGCGGGTCGCCGCGGCGGCAGCGGCTGCGCCAAGCAGGACTCCAAGGCCGATCATCAGGTGCGTATCCATTGCTACTCCGGGGTGACGTATCTCGATTACTTTAACAGTATCAAACTGTCTGACACGCGTTCGTAAAAAAATGTTGCGTGAAGGACAAATCTCGTCAGATTGCGGTCAACCGCGCGGTCATGTCGCACGCGTGTACTGCTCGAGTGCGGCTTCGTCGGCAGCGAGCGTGGACGGCAGCTCGTCGCGCAGGAAATCGACCCAGGTACGGATTTTCGCGTCGAGGTACTGACGCGACGGATACAGCGCGTAGATGTTCATCACGTGCGACCGGTACTCGGGCATCACGCGCACGATATGCCCGCTGCGCAGCCAGCCGATCGCCGAATAAAGCGGCAGCCCGCCGATCCCCATCCCCTCCCGCACGGCCACCGCGAGCGCCTCTGCGACGTTCACGCGAAACGGCGGCGCCGTGATCGGAACGACCTCTTCGCCGTTCGGCCCCGCCAGCGCCCATTCGTCGTAGTGAAAACCCGGCGCGACCATCCCGAGGCACACGTGCTGCGCGAGATCCGCCGGCCGCTGCGGCACGCCGTGCGCCTCGACGTAGCCGGGCGACGCGCACACGACGCTGTAGCTCTCGCCGAGCCGCTGCGACACGAGCCCCGAATCGGGCAGGTCGCGGCCGACGACGATTGCAACGTCGTACCCCTCGTCGAGCAGGTCGGGCATCCGCTGCGCGAGCGTCAGCTCGACGTGCACGTCCGGATAGCGCTCGCGATAGCGCGCGACGGCCGGCACCAGGTAGTGCTGGCCGAGGCTCGTGAAGCAATGGACCTTCAGCTTGCCGGACGGGCGCGCGTGCGCGTCGCCGGCCTCGGCTTCGGCCTGGTCGACGTACGCGAGGATCTGCTCGCAGCGCTGCAGGTAGCGCTCGCCGGCTTCGGTCAGCGCGATCCGGCGCGTCGTGCGGTTCAGGAGGCGCGTGCGCAGGTGCGCCTCGAGATCCGAGACCGCGCGCGACGCATAGGCGGTGGTCGAATTCATCTGCTGGGCGGCCGCGGTAAAGCTCCCCGCGTCGACCACGCGGACGAATACCCGCATGTTTTGTAACGTATCCATCCGATTACCCGTTTGAATCCGGACGGATTGTTGCACAGAGGCGAACAAGTATTGTCTCAGGATTCGTAAAAATGACTTGCACCGTTGTTCGTTTATTCAGGAATCACTGAAAAATATAATCGCATCCGACTCATCTATATCCGAAAGGGAGAAAATCGTGCAGTCTCCGGCGACAAAAGGGACGCTCGCACTGGCGGTTCTTGCAGTCTCATTAATAATGGCCGGATGCGCGAGCATGGGCGACAACAAGCCGCAGTCGGCCCGCATCGAAGCGAACGCGCTCGACGCCGGCGCCGCGATCCGAGCGGCCGACCGCGACGCGGGCTGGCCCGCGGCCGACTGGTGGCGTGCCTACCGCGATCCGCAGCTCGATTCCTGGATCGCCGCCGCCCAGGCCGGCAACCCGACGCTCGCGGCCGCCGAGGCACGCGTGCGCGAAGCGCAGGCGATGGCGCGCGTCGCCCGCTCGGCCGAACTGCCGCAGATCAACGGCAACCTGTCGCTGATGCGCCAGCACTGGCCCGACAACGTGTACTACGGCCCGGGTCCGCTCGCGAACACTGATACCTGGAACAACACGGGCACGCTCGGCCTGTCGTATCACCTCGACCTGTGGGGCAAGGACAAGAACGCGACCGAGCGCGCGCTCGACACCGCGCATGCGAGCGCCGCCGACGCGCGCGCGGCGAAGCTCGAACTCGAAGTCAACGTCGTGCGCGCGTATGTCGGCATGTCGATGAACTATGCGCTGCTCGACCTCGCACATGAAACGTTCGAACGCCAGCGCTCGCTCGCCGATCTCGCGCGCAAGCGGCTGCAGGCCGGCCTCGGCACGCAGCTCGAAGTGAGCCAGGCGGAATCGACGCTGCCCGACTACGAGCGCCAGATCGACAGCTATGAAGAAGGGATCCAGCTCGCGCGCCACCAGCTCGCCGCACTGGCCGGCAAGGGCCCGGGCGCCGGCGACGCGATCAAGCGGCCGCAGCTTGCGCTCGACGCGCCGGCCGGCCTGCCGTCGGCGCTGCCGGCCGACCTGCTCGGCCGCCGCCCCGATGTGGTCGCGGCGCGCTGGACGGTCGACGCGCAGGCGCGCGGCATCGATGTCGCGAAGGCCTCGTTCTACCCGAACATCGACCTGCTCGCGACGGTCGGCGGCTTCGGCGTGACCGCGCCGTTCACCGACTTCCTGCGCGCGATGAACGGCGGCTGGACGGCCGGCCCCGCGCTGTCGCTGCCGATCTTCGAAGGCGGCCGGCTGCGCGCGCAGCTCGGCGCGGCGAATGCCGGCTACGACCAGGCGGTCGAGCGCTACAACCAGACGATCGTCGGTGCGCTCAAGGACATCGCCGACCAGGTCGTGCGGATCCGCTCGCTCGATACGCAGAAGAAGGACGCCGCGCGCTCGGTGGCCGCCAACGACCGCAGCTACCAGTTGTCGCGCGAGGGCTTCCGCCGCGGGCTGACCGATTACGTGAACGTGCTGATCGCGCAACAGCAGCTGCTGCGCGCACAGGAGACGGCGGCCCGCATCGATGCGGAACGCCTTGCCGCGCACGCGCAGTTGATGGCCGCGCTCGGCGGCGGCGTCGAGACGGGCAAAGACGTTCCGGCGGACGACCAACCCGCCGACGGCGCCAACCCGTCGGGCGCGAAGCCCGCGGCGGCCGTTGCCCGGCCCGCGCAGGTCGCCGCTGCCGGCACGTCCGGCACGTCCGGCACGCCGGCCGCACGGTAACGCGGAGTGCCCGCCATGTCAGCCTCCTCCTCCCCCGCTTCCACGCACGCCGGCGGTCCGCTCGCGGCCTGGTCCGCCGCGTTCGGCGACTGGGCCCGCAGCGACGGCGCCGCGTGGCTCTACCTGTTCAAGGCGCTACTCGCCGCGTTCATCGCGACCGGCGTGTCGATGCGGCTCGACCTGCCCGCGCCGAAAACGGCGATGACCACGGTGTTCATCGTGATGCAGCCGCAAAGCGGCGCGGTGCTCGCGAAGAGCTTCTACCGTGTCGCCGGCACGATCTTCGGCCTCATCGCGACGCTCACGTTCGTCGGCTTGTTTCCGCAGCAGCCGCAGCTGTTCCTGCTGGCGGTCGCACTGTGGGTCGCGCTGTGCACGGCCGGCGCCGCACGCAACCGCAACTTCCGCAGCTACGGCTTCCTGCTGGCCGGCTATACGACCGCGCTGATCGGGCTGCCCGCTTCGCAGCACCCGGACGGCGCGTTCATGAGCGCGCTGACGCGCGTTGCCGAAATCATGGTCGGGATCATGTCGGCCGGCGTGGTCAGCGCGCTCGTGTTTCCGCAGTACACGGGCGAGCAGATGCGCACGACGGTGCGCAAGCGCTTCGGCAGCTTCGTCGACTATGTTGCTTCGGCGCTGTCGGGTAAGCTCGACCGCGCGCATATCGAAACCATCCATACGCGCTTCGTCGCCGACGTGGTCGGTTTCGAGGCCGCGCGCAGCATGGCCGTATTCGAGGATCCGGATACGCGGATGCGCAGCGGCCGCCTCGCGCGGCTGAACAGCGAGTTCATGAGCGCGTCGAGCCGTTTCCATGCGCTGCACCAGTTGATGAACCGGCTGCATGCGGCCGGCGCGCAGGCCGCGATCGACGCGATCGAGCCGTACTTCCGCGAGATCGCTCCGCTGCTGCTGACGCCCGCGGGCGAACCCGTGCGCACGTCGACCGACGCGGGGCACGCGGCCGAGCAACTGCTCGCATGGCGCGACGCGCTGCCGCGCCGCATCCGCTCGACCCGTGCGGCGCTCGAAACGCAGCCGGACTTTCCGCTGCTCGACTTCGATACGGCCGCCGAGCTGCTGTACCGCTTCATCACCGACCTGCACGAGTACGCGGCGACCTATGCGTCGCTGTCGACCGCGACGCACGAACGCGAGCGCTGGATCGAACGCTACGAGCCGCGCACCAACATGACGGCGATGGTGATCGCGGCGATTCGCACCGCGACCGTGATCCTCGTGCTCGGCTGGTTCTGGATCGAGAGCGCGTGGCCGAGCGGCGTGACGCTCACGCTGACGGCGGCGGCCACCTGCGCGCTCGCGTCGTCGACGCCGCGCCCGACCGCGATGTCCGCGCAGATGGGCATGGGGACGGCACTCGCCGTCTGCACGGGCTTCCTGCTGACGTTCGGCATCTATCCGCACATCGACGGCTTCCCGCTGCTGTGCGTCGCGCTCGCGCCGCTGCTCTCGATCGGCATCTTCATGACGCTGAAGCCGAAGCTCGCGGGCTACGGGATGGGCTACCTGATCTTCTTCAGCTTCCTCGCCGGCCCGGACAACATCACGCACTACGATCCGACCAGCTTCATGAACGACGCGCTCGCGCTCGTGCTGTCGATGCTGGTGTCGGCGATCGCGTTCGCGGTGCTGTTCCCGCCGACCGCGCCGTGGCTCAAGAAGCGGCTGTTCGCCGACCTGCGCCACCAGGCCGTCGCGGCCTGCCACGCACGGCTCGCCGGCTTGCGCACGCGCTTCGAGAGCGGCGCGCGCGACCTGATGTACCAGGCCCACACGCTGTCGGCCGACCAGCCCGACGTGCAGCGCGATGCGCTGCGCTGGATGTTCGCTGTGCTCGAAACCGGCAACGCGGCGATCGACCTGCGCCACGAGCTGGCAACGCTGCCGTCCGACCCGCGCTATGCGCCGGCGATGCCGTGGCGTCGCGCGATCGAGACGATGCGCGGCTCGCTGTCGACGCTGTTCGCGAAACCGAGCGCCGAGCGCTTCGATGCAACGCTCGCCGCGACCAATGCCGCAATCGACGCGACCCGGCAGACGCTCGACGCGTTCGAGCCGACGCGCGACGAGCGCCATCGGCTGCAACGCATCCTGAGCCATCTGCATTTCGTGCGCACCGCGCTGCTCGATCCGGAATCGCCGCTCGAGCCGCTCAACCGCAACCGCCCCGTGCGTCCCCAACCAGGAGCCTCGTCATGATGCCGCGTGAAATCGCCATTCTCGATGCCTACATGCCCACGGTGGTGCTGATGTTCGTCCTCGGCGCGCTCGCGACCTGGGCCGTCGACCGTCTGCTCGCCTATACAGGCCTCTACCGTCTGGTCTGGCACCCGTCGCTGTTCCGGGCCTGCCTTCTCGTCTGCATTTGCGGCGGACTGAGTCTTGCCGTTTACCGTTGATTCCGAACCATCATGATTCTCAGAAAACTCTTCGGCTTCGTCGCGACCGCCGTCATCCTTCTCGTCGCGATCCTGATCGGGCGCTCGCTGTGGGTGCACTACATGGACGATCCGTGGACGCGCGACGGGCGCGTACGCGCCGAGATCGTCAACGTCGCGCCGGACGTGTCGGGCGCGATCGTCGAGCTGCCCGTGCATGACAACCAGCTCGTGAAAAAAGGCGACCTGATCATGCAGATCGACCCGTCGCACTACCAGATCGCGGTCGAGCAGGCGCAGGCGGCCGTCGCCGCCCGCCGCGCGGAACTGCAGATGCGCCGCGACGACGCGGCCCGCCGCGCGGATCTCGATGCGCTCGTCGTGTCGAAGGAAAACCGCGAGAACGCAGCGCACAGCGCGTCGAGCGCCGATGCGCAGTACCAGCAGGCAATCGCCGCGCTCGACGCCGCGAAGCTCAATCTCGAACGCACGCGCGTCGTCGCGCCGGTCGACGGCTACATCACGAACCTGCAGACGTTCAAGGGCAACTACGCGGTGGCCGGCCAGGCGAAGCTCGCGATCGTCGACAGCCACTCGTTCTGGGTCTACGGCTACTTCGAGGAAACCAAGCTGCCGCGCGTGAAGATCGGCGCGCCGGCCGAGATGCGGCTGATGAGCGGCGGCGTGATGAAGGGCCACGTCGAAAGCATCTCGCGCGGCATCTACGATCGCGACAACCCGCAAAGCCGCGACCTCGTCGCGGACGTGAACCCGACCTTCAACTGGGTGCGCCTCGCGCAGCGCGTGCCGGTGCGCATCCGGATCGACGAAGTGCCGGCCGACGTGGTGCTGTCGGCGGGCACGACCTGCACGGTCATCATCGATCCGGACAAGCAGAAGAAATCGTAAGCGCGGAACGGCCGGGCGCGCTCAGGCCGCGATGCGAAAACGCCCGACCAGCGACTTCAACGCCTGCGCCTGTTCGTCGAGCGCGTTCGCGGCAGCCGCCGCCTGTTCGACGAGCGCCGCATTCTGCTGCGTGCCGGCGTCCATCTGCGTGACCGCGCGGCCGATCTCTTCGATCCCGGCGCTCTGCTCGTCCGATGCCGCGGAAATCTCGCCGATGATGTCCGTCACGCGCTTGACCGCGCGCACGACGTCGTCCATCGTGCGGCCCGCGTCGTGCGCGAGCGCCGCGCCGTTCGCGACGCGCTCCACCGATGCGCCGATCAGCGCGCGGATCTCCTTCGCCGCGGTCGCCGCGCGCTGCGCGAGCAGGCGCACCTCGCCCGCGACCACCGAGAAGCCGCGCCCCTGTTCGCCGGCGCGCGCAGCCTCGACTGCCGCATTCAACGCGAGAATGTTGGTCTGGAACGCGATCCCCTCGATCGTGCCGATGATGTCGCGAATGTTCTTCGCGCTGTCGTCGATCTCGCTCATCGTCGCGACCACGCGCCCGACGACTTCACCGCCCGTTTCCGCAACGGCCGACGCATTGGCCGCGAGCGTGCTCGCCTGCCGCGCATTCTCGGCGTTCTGCCGCACGGTCGACGTGAGCTGCTCCATGCTGGCCGCGGTGCGTTCGAGCGCGACGGCCTGCTGCTCGGTGCGCCGCGACAGGTCGAGATTGCCGGTCGAGATCTCGCCGGACGCGGCCGCGATGGCCTCGGCGCTGACGGCGATCTCGCCGACGGTCGCCGCGAGCCCCGTCTGCATCTCGGCCAGCGCGCGCACCATGCTGTCGCGGTCGTGCCGGCCGAGCGCGATCGGCCGCGTCAGGTCGCCGCGCGCAATGTCGGCCGCAATCGCCTTCGCGTGCGCGGGCTCGCCGCCGAGCTGCGACGCGAGGCGCCGCACGACGCGTTCGGCGATCGCGATCGCGAGCACGATCAGCGCGGCCGTCATGACCGCGATCATCGCGAACGACGACGAGAAGATGGTGGCGGACGCATCGAGCGTCGCCTTCGATTTCTCGCCGCGCGTCTTCACGAGTTCGGCGACGAGCTTTTCGAGCTTGCCGGTTTCGACCAGCAGCGACACGTCCTGCGTGCCGACCTGCCAGTTCATCTGCGACAGGTCGAGCGGCTGCGCGCGCACGAGCGCGACGAAATCGCGCAGATGCGCGCTCCACGTGCCGACGGCCGTCGAGAACGCGCGCAACCGTGCCGAATCGCCGGCGTCGGCCGGATCCGCGTAGCGCTGCAGCGTGCCGAGCGCCTGGCCGATCGACGCGAGCCCCGCGCCGACCTCCGCGCCCAGCTCGTCGCGCTCCTTCGCGGTGGTCGCGGTCAGCAGCATCTTCTGCGCACGGCTCGCCCGCAGCACCTCGGCCCGGACTTCCTGCGCCGCGCGGCTCGCGACGTGGCCCTGCTCGTAGACCGACGAGATCGACGCGTTCAACCGGCTGATCTGCCACAGCGAAAACACGCCGATCGCGAGCGTGCCGATCAACAGGATCGCGAACGCGGCGCGCAAGGTCGCCTTGACGGTCCACGGCCGGCGCTCGCGACGCGCCGCGCGCGGGCGCCGTGCGGCGCGACCGGCGGCAACGTCGGGTGCGGCGGCGGCCGCACCCGGCTGCGGATGCAATGATGCTGCTTTCATCGATATATCCCCGTATGGATCACGCTGCCGGAAAGGTCGGTTCCGGCCCTCCGCGATGGCAGGCCATGCCGCGCGTCCTGCGCCTGCACGGCGGGTAGCCGGTGCCGGGCGCGGCGCACCTGTGGTCATTGGGTCGTTCTACGGCCGCCACCGCCGTTTCTTGAGTCCGGTAAAACACGCACCGGGCCCCGGCGCGGCCTCGCAGTCAGGCAGACGCGCCGCCAGCGTTATACCCGGTCAAAAAAACGGATAACGGCCGATCTGTCGGATGAATGTCCGATTCGCGATAAAACTTGGCCTGACATTCTCGATACGCCACATTACACTTCTTTGACGCATCAACGATTCCAAACGCGCCGATCCCCATCAGAGCGCGCCCGCTACCTCAACTCGTTCAGCTCACATGGAAACCAGCCTCGACACCGGAGCCGCCGGCGCAGCCGCCGCGCAGCCGTCCGCGCCCCCCGCATCGCGCACCGTCTATCCGGTGCTCGGCGCGATCAGCTTCTCGCACATGCTCAACGACATGATCCAGTCGTTGATCCTCGCGATCTATCCGATGCTCAAGAGCCAGTTCGCGCTGTCATTCGCGCAGATCGGCCTGATCACGCTCACCTACCAGATCACCGCGTCGCTGCTGCAGCCGCTCGTCGGCCTCTATACCGACAAGCGTCCGAAGCCGTATTCGCTGCCGGTCGGCATGGGCTTCACGCTCGCGGGGCTGCTGCTGATGTCGGTCGCGCCGAGCTTCCCCGTGCTGCTGGTGGCCGCGGCGCTGGTCGGCTGCGGCTCGTCGGTATTCCATCCCGAATCGTCGCGCGTCGCGCGGATGGCGTCGGGCGGCCAGCACGGACTCGCGCAGTCGGTGTTCCAGGTCGGCGGCAACGCGGGCTCCGCGCTCGGGCCGCTGCTCGCCGCGCTCGTGATCATTCCGCACGGCCAGCACAGCATCGCGTGGTTCTCCGCGGCCGCGCTCGTCGCGATGGTCGTGCTCACGCAGATCGGCCACTGGTACAAGAAGCATCCGTCGATGAAGAAGAAGGCCGCGGCGGCCGGCCACCCGACGCTGTCGCGCGGCCGCGTGATCGGCGCGATCGGCGTGCTGGTGCTGCTCGTGTTCTCGAAGTACTTCTACCTCGCGAGCATCAACAGCTATTTCACGTTCTACCTGATCGACAAGTTCCACCTGTCGGTGCAGGCCGCGCAGATCCACCTGTTCGTGTTCCTCGCGGCCGTGGCGGCCGGCACGCTGATCGGCGGGCCGGTCGGCGACCGGATCGGCCGCAAGTACGTGATCTGGGTGTCGATCCTCGGCGTCGCGCCGTTCACGCTGCTGCTGCCGTACGCGAACCTGTTCTGGACGAGCGTGCTGACCGTGATCATCGGCATCGTGCTCGCGTCGGCGTTCGCCGCGATCCTCGTCTATGCGACGGAACTGATGCCCGGCAAGGTCGGGATGGTCGCGGGCCTGTTCTTCGGCTTCGCGTTCGGCCTCGGCGGCGTCGGCGCGGCCGTGCTCGGCCAGCTCGCCGACGCGACGAGCATCACGTTCGTCTACAAGGTGTGTTCGTTCCTGCCGCTGATCGGCGTGCTGACGGTGTTCCTGCCGAACCTCGAAAGCAGCCGGCGCAAACAGGCGTGACAAGCCGGCCGCGGCGTGCGCGCCGCGGCCGGCCCAAAGGCTTGTACGGAGAAAACGACGGCGGCTTCAGGCCGCCGTCGTCGCATGCAGCGTCAGGAAACGCTTGAGGATGCCGGACGAATAGCTGCTCGCGATCGCCGACAGGAAGTGCGAGAACGACTGCGTCGCGTGATCGTCGGCCGTATCGGAGATCGTGCGCACCAGCGCGAACGGCACGTCGTGCTCCGCGCACACCTGCGCGATCGCCGCGCCTTCCATTTCGACCGCGAGCGCGTCCGGCAGCGCATCGCGCAGCGCGACGACCTCGCGCTCGCTCGACACGAAGCGGTCGCCGCTGATGACGAGCCCTGCGTGCAGCGTCGCGCCGGCGAGCCCGAAGCGCTCGGCGAACAACGCGCCCTCTTCCGCGACGAACAACGTGCACGCGGCCCTGAGACGGGCCGTCAGTGCCGCGTCGGTCGCGAAGCGCGTGATGCCGAGCAGCGGCACCTCGTAGCGCGGAAAGAGCGGCGACGCGTCGAGATCGTGCTGCAGCAGCATGTCGGCCACGACGACATCGCCGACGCGCACCGTGCGCGACACGCCGCCCGCGACGCCGGTAAATACGACGCCCGCCACGCCGAACACGTGGATCAGCGCACTGACCGTCGCGGCGGCCGCGACCTTGCCGACCCGCGCGAGCGTGACGACGCAGGCCGCGCCGTGCACGGTGCCGACGTGGTAATCGCGGCGGCCGAACGTGACCGTCTTCATCGCGCCGTCGGCGCGCATCGCGGCGATCAGGTCGCCGAGTTCCTCGGGCAGCGCGGCCAGAATGCCGAGCGGGCGCGTCGCAGGCGTGGCAACCATGTCGATGCTCATCATTCCACCGCCTGCAGTTTCGCGACCGCGAGCGCGAGCCACTTCTCGCCGTGCCGCTTGAACTTCACCTGCGCCTTCGCATCGGCGCCGCTGCCTTCGAGCGCGGTGACCGTGCCTTCGCCGAACTTGGTATGGAACACCTGCTGGCCGACCCGGAAGCCGGCGCCGGCCGCGCGCTGCTTGTCCGCGAACGCAGGCAGCGGCGCGGACACCGCCGCATCGACGATCTGCTCGCGGCTGCCGCCGCCCGGCCGCGCGAACCAGTCGCGCCCGTATCCTGCGTTGTCCGAACGCCCGCCCCAGCGCGAACCGGCTTCGACCTTCGGCGTCAGCCACTTCAGTACGTGCTCCGGCAACTCGTCGAAGAAGCGCGAACGCACGTTGTAGCGCGTCTGGCCGTGCAGCATCCGGCTCTGCGCGAACGACAGGTAGAGCCGCTCCTTCGCGCGCGTAATCGCCACGTACATCAGCCGGCGCTCCTCCTCGAGGCCGTCCGATTCGAGCACGCTGTTCTCGTGCGGGAACAGCCCTTCCTCGAGGCCCGTGATGAACACGGCCGAGAATTCGAGCCCCTTCGCCGCGTGCACCGTCATCAGTTGCACGGCGTCCTGCCCGGCCTGCGCCTGGTTGTCGCCGGCCTCCAGCGATGCATGCGACAGGAAGCCGGCGAGCGGCGTCATCGTGTCGGGGTTCTGTGCAGGATCGGCGAGCGGCGCGGGATCGAGCACCTCGACCGCCGGATCGTCCGTCGCCGCGCCGAGTTCGGGCGCCGCGATCGCGCCCGCGCGCAGCGGGATCGAGCGGGCCGGCGTGTCGAGCCCGTAGCCTTCCTCGCTGACGAACGCAGTGGCCGCGTTCACGAGTTCCTGCAAGTTCTCGAGACGGTCCTGCCCTTCGCGCTCGCCCTGGTAGAAATCGGCGAGACCGCTCGCGCGCACGACATGCTCGACGGTCTCGGGCAGGCTCATCTGCTGCGTGTCGGCGCGCATCTTCGCGACCAGGTTCGCGAACCCGCCGAGGCTCGTGCCGGCCTTGCCCGTCACGTACGGAATCGCAGCCGCCATCGAGCAGCCGTACAGGCGCGCGGCGTCGGCGAGCTGCTCGATCGAGCGCGCGCCGATCCCGCGGGTCGGGAAGTTCACCACGCGCACGAACGCCGTGTCGTCGTTCGGGTTGTCGATCAGGCGCAGGTACGCGAGCGCATGCTTCACTTCCTGGCGCTCGAAGAAGCGCAGGCCGCCGTACACGCGATACGGGATGCCCGACGACATCAGCGTGTGCTCGATCGAGCGCGACTGCGCGTTGCTGCGGTACAGGACGGCCACTTCGCTGCGCGCCATCCCGGTGTTGATCAGCGAGCGGATTTCTTCGACGATCCAGCCGGCTTCCTGCGAATCGGTGCTGGCCTCGTACACGCGCACGGGCTCGCCGTGGCCCGCGTCGGTGCGCAGGTTCTTGCCGAGGCGGTGCGCGTTGTTCGAGATCAGCTGGTTCGCCGCATCGAGGATGTTGCCGTGCGACCGGTAGTTCTGCTCGAGCTTGATCAGGTTGCGCACGCGGAATTCGTCTTCGAAATCGCGCATGTTGCCGACGTTCGCGCCGCGGAACGCGTAGATCGACTGGTCGTCGTCGCCGACCGCGAAGATCGCGTTCTGGCCGCCCGCGAGCATCTTGAGCCACGCATATTGCAGCTTGTTGGTGTCCTGGAACTCGTCGACGAGGATGTGCTTGAAGCGCGCCTGGTAGTGCGCGCGCAGCGGCGCGTTGTACGCCAGCAGCTCGTAGCAGCGCAGCAGCAGCTCGGGGAAATCGACGACGCCCTCGCGCTGGCACTGCTGGTCGTACGCCTGGTACAGCTCGACGAACTTGCGGTTGAAGTTGTCGGTCGCGTCGACCTTGTCGGGACGCAGCCCCTGCTCCTTCGCGTTGTTGATGAAGTACTGGACGTTCTTCGGCGGGTACTTCTCGTCGTCGACGTTCGCGGCCTTCATCAGCCGCTTGATCGCGGACAGCTGGTCGGCCGTATCGAGGATCTGGAAGGTCTGCGGCAGGCCGGCGTCGCGCCAGTGCGTGCGCAGCATCCGGTTGCACAGGCCGTGGAACGTGCCGATCCACATCCCGCGCGTGTCGATCGGCATCATCGCCGACAGGCGCGCCATCATCTCGCGCGCGGCCTTGTTCGTGAAGGTGACGGCGAGCACGGTGGGCGGCGACGCGTAGCCCTGCTGGATCAGCCACGCGATGCGCGTGATCAGCACGCGGGTCTTGCCGCTGCCCGCCCCTGCGAGGATCAGCGCCGGTTCGTTCGGCAACGTGACGGCGGCGTGTTGTTCGGGGTTCAGATTGGCGAGCAGATCGGGCATGGAGCGGCGGCGGACGGGCGAGAAAAATGCGGACCCGACATTATAAGTCGGCGGCGCGATGCCGTTCCCGATCCGTTCGGTCGAGCGCCGCCAAGCGCGTTGCGGCCGCTTCGCGACAAGCCTGCGCCGGCAATGCGATGGCTGGTCGATGTGCATCCATTTATAATTGTCAGATTCGGCATCCAATTCACGCATTTTTCGGCAGATTTCCAACATGAGCGACAACACGCTTGCGAAGAGCTTCGAGCCCCATACCATCGAGTCCCAATGGGGGCCGGAGTGGAAAAAACGCGGCTATGCCGCCCCGGCGTTCGATCCGTCCCGCCCCGATTTCGCGATCCAGTTGCCGCCGCCGAACGTGACGGGCACGCTGCACATGGGCCACGCGTTCAACCAGACGATCATGGACGGCCTCGCCCGCTATCACCGGATGCTCGGCGAGAACACGCTGTGGGTGCCCGGCACCGACCACGCGGGGATCGCCACCCAGATCGTCGTCGAACGCCAGCTCGACGCGCAGGGCGTGTCGCGCCACGACCTCGGCCGCGAGAAGTTCGTCGAGCGCGTGTGGGAATGGAAGCAGCAGTCCGGTTCGACGATCACGGGCCAGGTGCGCCGCCTCGGCGCATCGACCGACTGGTCGCGCGAATACTTCACGATGGACGACAAGATGTCGGCCGCCGTGCGCGACGTGTTCGTCACGCTCCATGAACAGGGCCTGATCTACCGCGGCAAGCGCCTCGTCAACTGGGATCCGGTGCTGCTCACCGCGGTGTCGGATCTCGAAGTCGCGAGCGAAGAGGAAAACGGCCACCTGTGGCACATCCGCTACCCGCTCGTCGACGGCTCGGGCTCGCTGACCGTCGCGACGACGCGCCCCGAGACGATGCTCGGCGACGTCGCACTGATGGTCCATCCGGAAGACGAGCGCTACGCACACCTGATCGGCAAGCTCGTCACGCTGCCGCTGACCGGCCGCGAGATCCCGGTGATCGCCGACGACTACGTCGACCGCGAGTTCGGCACGGGCGTCGTGAAGGTCACGCCCGCGCACGATTTCAACGACTACCAGGTCGGCCTGCGCCACAATCTCGTGCCGATCGAGATCCTGACGCTCGACGCGAAGATCAACGACAACGGCCCCGAGCAGTATCGCGGCCTCGACCGCTTCGACGCGCGCAAGGCGATCGTCGCCGATCTCGACGCGCTGGGTTTCCTCGACTCCGTGAAGCCGCACAAGCTGATGGTGCCGCGCGGCGACCGCACGGGCGTCGTGATCGAGCCGATGCTGACCGACCAGTGGTTCGTCGCGATGTCGAAGCCGGCGCCGGAAGGCACGTTCAATCCCGGCAAGTCGATCACCGAAACGTCGCTCGACGTCGTGCGCAACGGCCAGATCAAGTTCGTCCCGGAAAACTGGACGACCACCTACTACCAGTGGCTCGAGAACATCCAGGACTGGTGCATCTCGCGCCAGCTGTGGTGGGGCCATCAAATTCCCGCGTGGTACGGCGAGAACGGCGAGGTGTTCGTCGCGCGCAGCGAGGAAGACGCGCGCGCGAAGGCCGCCGCACAGGGGTACACGGGGGAACTGAAGCGCGATGAAGACGTGCTCGACACGTGGTTCTCGTCGGCGCTGGTGCCGTTCTCGTCGCTCGGCTGGCCGAACGAGACGCCCGAACTGAAGCATTTCCTGCCGTCGTCGGTGCTCGTCACGGGCTTCGACATCATCTTCTTCTGGGTCGCCCGGATGGTGATGATGACCACGCACTTCACCGGCAAGGTGCCGTTCCATACCGTCTACGTGCACGGCCTCGTACGCGACGCGGAAGGCCAGAAGATGTCGAAGAGCAAGGGCAACACGCTCGACCCGATCGACATCGTCGACGGCATCGACCTCGAGACGCTGGTCGCGAAACGCACGACGGGCCTGATGAATCCGAAGCAGGCCGCGACGATCGAGAAGAAGACGCGCAAGGAATTCCCGGACGGCATTCCCGCGTTCGGCACCGACGCGCTGCGCTTCACGATGGCGTCGATGGCGACGCTCGGCCGCAACGTGAACTTCGACCTCGCGCGCTGCGAAGGCTACCGCAACTTCTGCAACAAGCTGTGGAACGCGACGCGCTTCGTGCTGATGAACTGCGAAGGCCACGACTGCGGCGCCGACAAGCCGGAAGTCTGCGGCGCGGGCGACTGCGGCCCCGGCGGCTACCTCGATTTCTCGGCGGCCGACCGCTGGATCGTGTCGCTGCTGCAGCGTACCGAGGCCGACATCGCGAAGGGCTTCGCCGACTACCGCTTCGACAACGTCGCGACCAGCATCTACAAGTTCGTGTGGGACGAGTACTGCGACTGGTATCTCGAACTCGCGAAGGTGCAGATCCAGAACGGCACGCCGGAACAGCAGCGCGCCACGCGCCGCACGCTGCTGCGCGTGCTCGAGACGGTGCTGCGCCTCGCGCACCCGGTCATCCCGTTCATCACCGAAGCGCTCTGGCAGAAGGTCGCGCCGCTCGCGGGCCGCTATCCGCGGGGCTCGGCCGAGGGCGAAGCGTCGCTGATGACGCAGGCCTATCCGGTTGCCGACCTGCAGAAGATCGACGAGGCGTCCGAGCAGTGGGCGGCCGACCTGAAGGCGATCGTCGACGCATGCCGCAACCTGCGCGGCGAGATGAACCTGTCGCCGGCGACGAAGGTGCCGCTGCTCGCGGCCGGCGATGCCGAGCGCCTGCGCTCGTTCGCGCCGTACGTCCAGGCGCTCGCGCGCCTGTCGGAAGTGCAGATCCTCGCGGACGAAGCGACGCTCGACAAGGAAGCGCACGGCGCGCCGATCGCGATCGTCGGCCCGAACAAGCTGGTGCTGAAGGTGGAAATCGACGTCGCGGCCGAACGCGAGCGCCTGTCGAAGGAAATCGCGCGCCTGACGGGCGAGATCGCGAAGTGCCACGCGAAGCTCGGCAACGAGGCATTCGTCGCGAAAGCGCCGCCGGCCGTGGTCGAACAGGAGCAGAAGCGCGTCGCCGAATTCCAGAGCACGCTCGAGAAACTGCGTGCGCAGCTCGAGCGGTTGCCTGCGTAACAAACCGTAAGGCCGTTTGCGTTCACTATAATGCGGACGTGAACATACATCGTCTGACAAGTCGATTACAGGAATAAAGGTTCGATCATGTTGAAAGTCACCAAGGCGGTATTCCCCGTTGCCGGCCTCGGCACGCGGTTCCTGCCGGCAACGAAGGCGAGCCCGAAGGAAATGCTGCCGGTCGTCGACAAGCCGTTGATCCAGTACGCAGTCGAGGAAGCGATCGCCGCGGGCATCACCGAGATGATCTTCGTCACCGGGCGCAGCAAGCGCGCGATCGAGGATCATTTCGACAAGTCGTACGAGGTCGAAGCCGAGCTCGAGGCGCGCGGCAAGGAAAAGCTGCTCGAGCTCGTGCGCAGCATCAAGCCGAGCCATGTCGACTGCTTCTACGTGCGTCAGCCGGAAGCGCTCGGCCTCGGCCATGCGGTGCTGTGCGCGGAGAAGCTGGTGGCCGACAACCCGTTCGCGGTGATCCTCGCGGACGACCTGCTCGACGGCAACCCGCCCGTGATGAAGCAGATGGTCGACGTGTTCGACCACTATCACAGCTCGGTGATCGGCGTCGAAGAGATCCCGCCGTCGGAAACGAAGTCATACGGGATCGTCGACGGCAAGGAATGGGAAGAGTCGATCGTCAAGATGTCGGCGATCGTCGAGAAGCCCGCGCCGGAAGTCGCGCCGTCGAACCTCGGCGTGGTCGGCCGCTACATCCTGAAGCCGCGGATCTTCGAACACCTGCGCGCGCTGAAGCCGGGCGCGGGCGGCGAACTGCAGCTCACCGATGCGATCCAGGCGCTGCTCGCCGACGAACAGGTGCTGGCCTACAAGTATCAGGGCACGCGCTACGACTGCGGCAGCAAGCTCGGCTACCTGAAGGCGACGGTCGAATTCGCGCTGCGCCACCCGGAAGTCGGCGCGGAATTCGACGAATACCTGCGCACGCGCGGCGGCGCGCAACCGGCCGCCTGAGCGCGGCAAGGGCTCGCCCCGGCGGGCCCGCCCTCACCTCACCGGCCGGCGCTCAGCGCGCTTCGGCCGGCTTCACCGAGACGACGCCCGGCATCCCGCCCGCGTCGTCTTTTTTCGTCTTCACGAGCCAGCCGCCGCCATCGCCGAACGGCAGCTTCGCGAGCGCGCTCTTCACGAGCGCCGGCGCAGCCTGCTGCGTGGCCGGTTCGCGATCGCGCATTGCGGCCGTCACGCGATAGACGTCGGCGCCCGATTTCGCATCGACGAAACGCAGCGTCAGCACGTGGCGATACACGCTACCCGCGAACGGCAGCGCGGGCGGCGACGGCCCGTCGACCGTCACGCACGCGCTGCTCGCGGCGCCGCACTGGTCGGCGCTGGCCGCGACCGCCGCCGGCTGCGTCGCATACGCGATCGACAGCCGGTAGCGCGCGTCCTTGAGCGGCTGCGCGTCGAAGCCGCTGCGCGCGAGTTCGTCGCGCACGAGCGCCTCGATCTGCCGGTATTCGGCATCGTTGGCCTGCGCGGCCGTCCGGACGAAATCGTAGCCGTGCGCGCCGGATGCGAATGCATCAGGCTGCCCGACCGCACTCACGCCGCTCGTCACGCCGGCGCAACCCGTCAACAACGACGCCGCCAGCGCGGTCGCTGCCCATTCCTTTCTCATGGCTTTCCCCAATCCTGCCGTCGCGCCCGGCCCTGTCAGGCGGACGGCTCGTCGATCGCGGGCAGCGACACCGTCACCGCGGTGCCGACACCCACTTCGCTGTCGACCGACACGCTGCCCCCATGGCGCGTGACGACCGTCTTTACGAATGCCATGCCGAGCCCGGAACCCGGGATCTCGGGCCGCTCGCCGGCATGGAATCGCTTGAAACGCTCGAACAGATGCCGATGATCTTCCGGCGCAATGCCGTACCCCTGATCGCGAATCGTACAGAACATCCGCTTCGACGCGTGCTCGACCGTCAGCGTACACGTGATCACGGTGTCGGACGGACTGTATTTGACTGCGTTGTTCAGCAGGTTCACGAACGCGCGCGTGATCAGCGAGCGGTCCGCGCGCACCCAGCATATGTCGGCGCCGACGTCGGTGTCGATGCGGATGTGCTTCGCCTGCGCCTGCGGCCATACCTCGTCGCTCGCATCGATCAGCACGTCGACGAGGCTCGTCGCTTCGAGCTGGTACGCCTGCGACTCCGCGCGCGCCAGCTGCACGAACTCGTCGGCAAGCGACAGCGCGCGGTGCGCGTAGCGCTCGATCCGCGCGAGCAGCCCGCGCATCGCATCGGTGTCGACGCGGTCGCGCTCGATCTCGACGAGCGCGAGGATCGAAGCCTGCGGCGAGCGCATGTCGTGCGACAGCAGGTGCAGCGCTTCCTCGCGATGCCGCTCGGCCGCGTGCAGTTCGGTCACGTCGACGAGGCCGGCAATCCAGCCCGTCACGCGGCCCTGCGCATTCGTGCAGGCGGCGTAGCGTAACAGATGGTCGAGCCCGTCGCGGTCGCGCACCTCGATGCCGCGCGCCATCGCGTCGTGCTCGGCCTCGAGCGTCGGGTCGAGCGCGGCCGGCCAGTGCTCGCGGATCGCCGCATCGTGTTCGGCGTTGCCGTCGACGGTCTTCATGAACGTCAGCTCGCCGAGCGCGGCGCGCAGCGGCCGCCCTTCCGGCAGCGGCAGCGCGAGGCGCGACCCGTAGCGCTTCGCCGCATGGTTCGCGATCAGCACGGTGCCGTCCAGGTCGGTCACGAAGATCGGCTCGGGCATGCTGTCGAGGCTGTCCCACACGAAGCGCTTCATGTCCTGCACGCGCTGCGCGGCTTGCGCCATCAGCGCCATCTGCCGTTCGAGCACGTCGCCGCCGACGCTGCGCGTGCGCGGCGCCTCGGGCAGCAGGTGCGGCTCGTCGGCGAGCCGCTGCAGTTCGCGGCGCAGGTACGACATCGTCATTTCGAGGCGCCGCCAGTTCCAGATCGGGTAGACGGCGATCAGCCCGAAGATCGCCGGCGCCGGCGACAGCCAGATGCGCGCCTCGAACAGCAGCGCCATGCTCGCGACGACGGCGAGCGCGGCGAGGCTCAGCGTCAGCAGCAGCGCGCGCCACGGCGACAGCATCAGGAAGCCGCCCAGCAGCGCGGCGAGCGGCAGCAGCGACGCGGCGAACAGCCCCGCGCGCGACGCCGGCGAGATCGCGCTGCCGGTCGCCAGCATGTCGAGCACGTTGGCGTGGATATACACGCCGGCGAGCGGGCCGAAATCGCCGGATACGGGCGTCGCGAAACGGTCGTACAGCCCGGAAGCGGTCACGCCGACGACGACGATCTTGCCGCGCAGCGCGTCGGGCTTCACGCGCCCCTCGAGCACGTCGTCGAACGACAGCGTCGGATACTCGGGCGTGTTGCGGCTGAACGGGATCAGGTAGCGGCCCTCGCCGGCCGCGTCGCGCGACAGGTCGTGCGCGTTCGCGCCCGGCGCGCCGCCGGCCGGATGCAGCCGGCCGGCCTGGATCGCGCGGTACACGGGCACCATCAGTTGCGGCCAGCGCACGCGGCCGTCGCTTTCGAACAGCGCGACGCTGCGCACGATACCGTCGGGATCGACTTCGAGGTTGATGTGACCGAGCCCTGTCGCGCGCGCCGCGAGCGCGGCCACCGGCGGCTCGACGGTACGCGAGCCGTCCGCCTGCTCGGGGCTCAGCAGCACGGGCAGGAAGGTCGGCACGTGGCTCATCGCGTCCGCGAACGCGCGATCCTCCTGCGACGGCTCGGTGAACAGCACGTCGTAGACGACGGCGGCCGGCTGCGCGCGCGCCAGCGTGTCGAGCAGCCGCGCATGCACGTCGCGCGGCCACGGCCAGCGGCCGAGCGCCGACACGCTCTGGTTGTCGATGTCGACGACGACCACGTCGGGGGACAGCGGCAGGCTGCGCAGCATCAGCAGCCGGTCGTAGACCAGCCCGTCGACGCTCGACGACAGGCGGCCGAGCGCACACGCGAGGATGACCGCGATCCCGAGGCAGCCGATCGCGATCCATTCGATCAGGAAGCGGCGGCCGAGATGCCGCCGTGGGGAAACGGAGTCGGGTTTCATGCGCCGCGGGTCAGCGCGACAGCGTGAACGCGCTGACCGGACTGGTCTTCTCGTAGAACTTGCCGCCTTCGAACTCTTCGACGGTCACCGCCCAGAAATAATCGCCCGGCGGCAGGTGCGCAACGGTGATCTGGCGCGCGCGCAGGCCGACCTGGTCGACGACCGGTGCGCTCAGGTCCTTCGAGCGCGACAGCACGAACCGGTAGCGCGCGTCCTTGCCCGAACCGTTCGGCGACCAGCGGAACCCGTAGCCATCCGCGCCGGGCGACGCGCTCGCGTCGAGCCCCATCACGCGGCGTTCGAACGCATAGGTGCGCGGCAGCCCCTCGAGGCCGTTGGCATCGATCGCGGCGATCCGCACGAAGTAGTTCCCGTTCGGTACGTCGCGGAAGACCGCGCGCGGCGAATCGGTGCGCGTTTCGCGGAACAGGTCGAGCAGCCCCGCATCGTGCGCGAGCTGCACGCGGTACGCATGCGCGTTCGCCAGCGGCACGACGTCGAACGCGACGTCGGGTTCGTCCTGCACCTTGTCGGGATGCGCGAGCGCCGGCGCGGCCAACAGCGCGACAGGCGCGCCGACCGCGCCGGACGACGTCGCGACGCTGCCGAAGTTCGCATGCACGAGCGTCGAGCGGGCCGATTGCCGGCCGCCCGCGACCCCGACGGTGCCGTCGAGCACTTCGACGCGCGTCGACGCATTGCCGGCCGCGTCGTAGTTCACGCGAAAGCGCGTGCCGCGCACGCCGGCCACGACCGACGGCGAGCGGATCTGGAAGCGATCGTCGCGTTTCTTCAGATGAGTGACTTCGCTGTCGACCGAGCCGTGCGTGAGTTCGAACTGGCGATCGAGCGTGCCGGTCAGCACCGTGCGGCGCAGCGCCTTCAGGTCGAGCTGGCTGTCGGGCGGCAGGCTCATGTGCGTGCCGTCGGCGAGTTCGATCGTCACGAAGCCGTTCGCGCCCGTGCGCACGCGGTCGCCCTCGACGAGCGTCGCATCGTTCGCCAGCGGCGCGTACGCGTCGCCCGACGCGCGCTCGGCCGCGCCCTGCACCGCGACGACGCGCGCGGTCAGCTTTTCCTTGCGCAGGCGCGCGACCGGCAGCTTCAGCGCGACGCCGGGCTGCAGGTGCTTCGGCGCGGGCACGCCGTTGATCTGCTGGAGCAGTTGCCAGTCGTCCGCGCCCTGCAGGTAGCGCGCGGCGACGTCGTACAGCGTGTCGCCCGCCTGCGTGCGGTAGACGACCATCTTGCCCGCCGCCGCGGGCGGCTGTGCGGCCGCATGCTGCGCGGCGACTGCAAACGTGACCGCGCAGGCCGTGCGCAGCGCCATCGTGCGCAGGTTTGCCGTACGCTGCGTGATTCCCGCGGTCACTCCGGTTCTCCCTGGCCGACCCGCTCGAGCCGGTAGCCGTAGCCGTAGATCGGCGCGAGGCGATAGCCGTTTTCGGGCCGCAGGCCGAGCTTGGTGCGCAGCATCGAGATGTGCGTATCCATCGTGCGCGACGGGATGTCGGTCGCCTGCTTCCACACGAGATCGAGAATGTGCGCGCGCGACAGCGGCCGGTCGAGATGCTGGAACAGCAGCAGCGCGAGCTCGAATTCCTTCTGCGTCAGGCTCACCGGCTTGTCGCCGACGTAGGCCTGCTTCAGGTTCACGTCGAAACGGAATTGATCGAATTCGCGAACGGTCGCCTCGGCGTTGACCGGATACGCGCGGCGCAGCAGCGAGCCGATGCGCGCGCGCAGGATCGGGCCCGACACGGGCTTGACCACGTAGTCGTCGGCGCCGGCGTTGAGGATCTGCGTGATCCCCGCCTCGTCGTCGCGGCTCGTCATGAAGATGATCGGCAGGCTGTGCTCGGTCTGGTTGGCGCGCACCCACTTGAGCACTTCCTCGCCGGACATGTCGGGCACGTTCCAGTCGAGCACCAGCAGATCGAATGTTTCGCGCTGCAGACGCTTCTTCAGGGCCTTGCCTTCCTTGAACGCATAGCACGTATGGCCAACGGCAGTCAGCGTTTGACTGACGAAATCCGTCTGGGCCGGATCGTCATCCAGTACAGCAATTCTCATAGCACCCCGCAAAGCGAAATCGATTCGTCCAGTTCAGCTCCCCGCCCCCACCCCGCAGCGCAACGCGCGCGGCTTCCGGATACCGGCCGGCGAGCCGTCGTTCGCCGCTCGCGCCACCTGCGCAAACCAGCGACCCCGGCTAAATATCTCAAAAACGGGGCACGGACGAACCGGCGATTTCATCATAGTAGTATGAAATTCGCCAAGAAATTGCGCGGACTACCGTTCTTTCTTCGAATAATCCTTCCCGTCGCGCAATCCGACGCCTAATCGGCGCCCGCGATGCCGGCCACCGGTTCGGCGAAGTCGTCGGCCGGCAGGCGCAGCAACAGCGGTTGCGACAGCGCCGGTTGTGCAAGCATCCGCCGCAACTGTCCGCGCACGCGCTCCCACGCGGTGGCCGCGTAGTCCGGCTGGCCCGCCGCCCATGCCTGCGCCAGATCGAACACGCGTTCGATCGTCGCACCGCAGTAGGTCAGGCCCGAGCCGTCGTCCCGCGCGGCATCGCGCAGCCGCTCGTCGAGCCACTCGGCCAGCCACGGCATCTCGGCCGCGGCCGAATCCGCGTAGGCCTCCAGCGCGGCACGCGCATGGCGATCCAGTTGCGGATCGAGCTCGATACGGCTCAATTCCGACGCGCGCTCGGGCGCAATGCATTCCGCTCCGGACGGACTTCGAAGGGTCCCTGGTCTGAAGGACATGTCCTCTCCCCGTTGTACGACGGTAGCGTCAGGCATGGCCCCCGTGCCCGCCATACGACGTACCGCGGCCGGCACCTCCGCTGGGAGCGGACGACCGGCCGGGTCAGTATACGCAGCCAGTCACGAAGCGAGGTTTAAGAATTGTCAGAGGCCCGACCGGCCGGCGCCGGGCGTGGCCGGCCCGCGCACCGCGAGCGGACGCCGCGGCCGGGCGCGCGAGGCAGGCTGTCAGCGGCGGCGCATCAGGAACACGAAGGTCTTGTCCTGCGTCGTCGATTCGACGATCTCGTTGCCCGTCTGCTTCGCGAACGCGGCGAAATCGCGCTGCGAGCCGGGATCGGTCGCGAGCACCTTGAGGATCTGCCCGCTTTCCATATCGGCAAGCGCTTTCTTGGCACGCAGGATCGGCAACGGGCAATTGAGCCCGCGCGCGTCCACTTCCTTGTGAATCTGCATCGGCTGTCGACCTTCGAATGTCGCGCCACACGAGGCGCGGGAGGAAGCCGCGATTTTACCGCAGCGCCGCCCCGCCCGCCCGGGCAGCCCACGGCGCGGCGCCGCGGGCGCCGCCGTCACGCGCCGGAGAAGC
>NZ_JBNCAB010000067.1:0-39504 GCF_049805555.1 Burkholderia sp. DN3021
GCTCGCGAATCAGCAGCTTCAGCGTTGCCGGCGATACATCACCTCGCAGACGAATTCGTGCCCGTTCAAATTCGATCTCGCAAACACCTTCCGCCAATGGCACGGTTTCCGAGGTCGTCTTCGCAGAGGCCGGGACCAAGGTCTCGTCAACAATACTCACCGGCAACAACGTCGGAATACCGTCGGTCGGTTTCTGGACTACATGTTCAGGGCACGGCGGACCAAAGGCGCCTTCAAGATATTGGCGACGCCATCGGAAGAGCAAGTTGGTGTTGACATCGTTACGCCGGGAAACCAGCGAAACCGACGCGCCTGGCTCGAACGTTTGCTCAACCAAGCCCCGCTTGAACTCGTCCGCGAAGTTCGGTCGTTTGCTCGACTTCACGCGTTTGGCGTCCGGAATCTCGTCCACTTTGCTTCCCACTAAAAAATTTAGTGGGAACTACGATACATTCGATTAGGCCCCGTGGCCGAACGGCCAGCTCGAGCCGCTTACAAAGAAAGCGAGAGCGAGAGCGAATAGGCTCAGTTCAAGTCCGAAATTATCTCGACCTGCACTCATCCAATCGAACTCAGCTTCCTTTGTTAAACATACGCAGGAACCGACCGACAGTCAATCAGACCAGATGAACTTCATGGAAGTTAATATTGTCAATCCACAATCGGACACGGACAATATTTCCGCATTCATTGCGCAACCGGCATGCAATCACAAGCGCCTAGCGGACATTATGATTTACAAGAAATTTAATATGTTTTCGGTTGGCTGACGGAGCTCGCGATGTGCGCCACCGTACCGATCTCCGATTGCTACTTATCTACCGCTGCCTGCCAAACAAAAATGCCGTTCAGCGTTTTACTGAACGGCACAGGTCCCATGATCCATCTGGCTTTATTTACGCGAGCGCATCGAGTCGATCATTTGCCCGAGATAGCGCGCCTCGGCACGCTTTGCAACACCGGCGTCACCGTGGTCTGGTACTCAGGCACCCAGCGCCGCAAATCGCGCCGCACCTCGTCATCGGACAGCACGCGGTGCTGCATCAGCCACGGCAGCAATTCATCGAGCAGGTTGTCCGGCACTTCCCGTGCACGCGCAATCCGCAGTTTCGGGTGCGGCGTGCGCGTCGTCGCCTCGTCGTCCGCGAGCAGCTCCTCGTAGAGCTTCTCGCCCGGCCGCAGTCCGGTGAACTCGATGCGGATCTGTTCTTCCGAGAAACCGTACAGGCGGATCAGGTCGCGCGCGAGATCGACGATCTTCACCGGCTCGCCCATGTCGAGAATGAAGATCTCGCCGCCATGCCCCATGCTCGACGCCTGCAGCACGAGCTGCGACGCTTCCGGGATCGTCATGAAGAAACGCGTGATCTCCGGGTGCGTGACCGTCACCGGGCCGCCCTTCGCGATCTGCTGCTGGAATTTCGGGATCACGCTGCCCGCGCTGCCGAGCACGTTGCCGAAGCGCACGGTCTCGAACTGCGTGCGCCCACTCGTCTGTTGCAACGCCTGGCAGGCCATTTCGGCGAGGCGCTTGCTCGCGCCCATCACGTTGGTCGGATTGACGGCCTTGTCGGTCGAGATCAGCACGAAGTGACGCACGTCGTGGCGGATCGCCGCGCGGGCCACGCGATATGTGCCGAGCACGTTATTACGCAGCGCCTGCCACGCGTTGTGCTCCTCCATCAGCGGCACGTGCTTGTAGGCGGCCGCATGGAACACGATGTGCGGCGCATGGCGCGACATCACCTGGTCGAGCAGCAGCGAATCCTTCGCATCGCCGATGATCGGCAGAACCGGCAGGTCAGGGAAGCGCTCACGCAGTTCCTCGGTGAGCCGGTACATCGCGTACTCGGACAAGTCGAA
The DNA here is from genome assembly GCF_049805555.1 of Burkholderia sp. DN3021. Taxonomy (NCBI): domain Bacteria; kingdom Pseudomonadati; phylum Pseudomonadota; class Betaproteobacteria; order Burkholderiales; family Burkholderiaceae; genus Burkholderia; species Burkholderia sp. DN3021. Next base: position 1,864 of record NZ_JBNCAB010000067.1, read on the forward strand.
CGCGACAAGCTGCGCCGGTACGAAACGCATGATCTGCCGGCACAGCTCGGAGCCGATCGAGCCGCCCGCGCCCGTCACCATCACGACGCGACCACGCAGCAGCGCCTCGACGTGCGGCGTGTCGATCGTCACGGCGTCGCGGCCGAGCAGATCCTCGAGATCGATGTTCCGCACCTGCGACAGGAAGCCCTGCCCCGGCATCAGCGCGGTCAGCGAAGGCAGAACCATCGCCTTCACGCCGGCACGCACGCACAGCGTCGCGACGCGACGCTGCGTTTCGACCGACGCCGACGGAATCGCGATGATCGCGTACTCGACCTTCATTGCGTCGGTCCAGTGCTTCAGGTCGTTGAACGAGCCGAGCACCTTGTAGCCGTAGATTTCGCGCCCCTGCTTCGTGACATCGTCGTCGAGCAGGCCGACGAGGCGCCACTCGCCCGAACGCGACAGTTCTCGCGCGAGGCTCGCGCCGGCGGTGCCGGCGCCGAGCACGAGCACCGGCTTGCCCTTCCCGACCAGGCCGCCGTACAGGTAGTACTCCTTCGTCGCGCGATACAGCGCGCGCGCGCCGCCCATCGTCAGGAACAGCATCAGCGGCGACACGAGCAGTACCGAGCGTGGAATGATCGGAATCGGCTGGAACATCACGGCGCCGATCATCACGATCACGCCGCCGCCGACCACCGCCTTCGCAATGCGCATCAGGTCGGGCAGGCTCGCAAACACCCACAGCCCACGATACAGGCCGAACCCGTGGAACATCAGCGCGTAGACGGGCAGCACCCACGTCAGCGCCATCAGCGCGCCGCTGAGGAAATCATGCGGAACGCTGCCATTGAAACGAACGAGATAAGCGAACAACCATGCGGCGACAACCGCCGTCAGGTCGAACAGGAAAGCACTCAGTGACAGCCAAGATGCCTTGGATCGCAACATCGGCGGGAAACCTCAAGAGTTGTTTTCGGTGGCCGACTGAAACCGGCGCCAACGCATGTCGATCAACCATCCGAACCATGCCAGGACGCCATACCATGCGAAGAACGACAGCCATTGCTGCAGTTCGGGGCGGCCCTTTGCCCACACGGCGACAATTATGCCCGCGAGCATGATGAGGTACCAATAAAGAGCGGTCCGACCGTGACCTACGCCCGATCGGACCATCCTTTGATAATAGTGCTCCCGGTGCGCCTGCCAGAACTTTTCTCCGCGTAACAGACGTCTCAAAAGTGTTACAGATGCGTCAGCAATAAAGGGAGCGAACACCATCGCGGGAAACCAGACCGGCCAGACGCCGGTACGCCAGCCCCAGTAGCCTAGCGCGCCGGCCAGGAATCCGAGCGGAATCGAGCCGGCGTCGCCGAGGAACAGCCTGGCCGGATGGAAATTGAGCAGCAGGAAGCCCAGCGCCGCGCCGGCGACCGCCGCGCCCGCCACGATTAGATCGGGAGACGCCTGCGCGCCATTCAGCGCCGCAACGGCGTACCCGCCGAAACCGAACAGCGCCATACCGCCCGCGAGGCCGTCGGCGCCGTCCATGAAGTTGTACAGGTTCGTCAGCCAGACCATCGCGAAGCCCACGCCGGCGAGCAGCCACCACGGGGCGTCGGCCGGAAAGACGACGATCAGCGCGACGACGGCCGCGAGGTGCGCCGAGAACCGCACGCGGGCCGGTAGCCCGCGCCGGTCGTCGATTTGCGACATCGCAGCCAGCCCCGCGGCGGCGATGGCGATCAGCCACAGTCGCGGCGCAAGCGCCAGCAGCGCGACGATGCATACCGGCACGATGCCCCATCCGCCGACGCGCGGCGTCGGCAGCGTATGAAGCGAACGATCGTTCGGAATATCGGTGGCGAGGCGCCATGCGAGGCCGGTCGCGAGCAGCATGCGCAGGATAGCCGTCGATGCGATGGCGGCGACCAGCGCCACCACGACCGCAGCAGGCCATGTGGAAATCGGGAAATGCATGTCGACTATTGTTGTGTATCGCGCGAACGATACCATGCGGCGGTCGCTTCGAGGCCCTGGCGGGTCGTATAGGGCGGATGCCAGTCGAGCACGCGCTTGATCCGGCCGGTATCGAGTTGAAGGCTGCCCGTCAGGCGGTCGATGGCCGCACGGCGGCCGGTCAGTCGGCCAACCAACCGAAGGGCAGCGAGCGGCACCGGGAAAAGCCGGGCCGGCCGGCCGAGCACATCGCCGACCATCCGCAGCAGCCCCGCCACCGAAGGCGGATCGTCGTCTGCGACGTGAAAACATTCATACGCCGCACGCGGATCGGTTGCGCAGCGCAGCAACGCGTCGGCGAGATTGTCGACGCAGACGATGCTGCGCCGCGCGGCAATGGTTCCCAGCGGTAATGGAATGCCGCGCGATACGGCGCCCATCATCCGCAGGAAGTTCGCACGAACCTCGGGGCCGTAAACCAGCGGCGGGCGAACAATCACCGTCTCGAGACCGGTCGAATCACCAAATTGCCGAAGCAGCGTCTCGGCCTCACACTTCGAACGGCCGTAAGGATCCTCAGGGCGCGCTGGAGCATCTTCGCGCAGCGGCTGGCCCCCATCGCTTTCGGCGATAGCCTTGACGCTGCTGACAAACACGATGCGACGCACACCATGCTGGTGGGCGGCTTCGGCGACACGCAACGTGCCGTCGACGTTCATCGCGCGAAACTCGGCGTCGGCATCCAAAGCCGAGTCGTTCATCACATGCACGCGCGCAGCGAGATGCATGACGCAATCGACCTCACCGGGCGCCGCCGGCCAATGTGCGCTGATATCCGTGAACTCGCGGCCCGTGTACACACACTCGTCGACGCCCGCAGGCGCGGTTCCGGTACGACGAACGATGCCCGTCACCCGATGACCGTTTTCGACCAAGGTACGGCAGAGGGCGCGGCCCACAAAACCGCTCGCCCCGGTTACCAAGACATGCATCAGCGATGTCTCCAGGCAAGACGGTTGAAGGTGGGGTATGAACGCGCTGGACAACGAGCCCTAACGTGGGTCGCCACACCTATCTCGCTCTCAAGCCCCGCGATATCGATCTCGGTATTTCGTGCGATGTGCGGCGATCCACGCAAGTCATCGCGAGTCATCATGAGTTTTGCTGACGATATTTCTCGGCGTCCCAATTCAGCAAATCCGAAACGTCGGTACCGGACAGCGATTGAACATCCGACGCATCATCAATCCGTATTGCAACATCGTAAAAGCACTGAAGCATCGCGCGTTGCGCTTTCGTCATATCATGCCGCTCAAGCACCCCTATTCCCTCGACAAAGATACATGGCGGACGACGCGCTATAACTCGTTCGACATCTTCGTGCAACATCGAAGGACGGATGATGGTCGCATCCGCACCCAAAAAAACGGCATGGTCAGGGTACATCACCCAATGATCATGTACCAGTTCGAGAACGGTTCTGTCCAACGCCATGACGTGCCAGTGAGAGGCATCCGTGGGCACGTATCCGTACTGCTCCCATACCTCGCCGTTCGAGCGTGTAAAACCCGAATCGCACCCGGTCCAGGTTCGCGGCTCAAGCCGCAAGCGCTTTGATACGCCTCGAAGCAAGTCATCGACTTCGTCGACCGTATTGCCACCGACTACTAGTCCGTGATTCGCCAGGACCAGTACATTGGCCGCTGGATACTGCCTGCAGACCTCCGATACGGCAGCGGTCAGCCGCACACCTGGCTTGGCATACGGAACGAGCGCCCAAGACATACCACTCAACCTCTTTGCAAGCAAATCAGCGCCTGTCTTGCGAGCGCAAATCGCGAGAACATCGACCGGATGGACGTGTACAACGATACGGTGCGGTAACACAGCGTGCAGCGACGTCTCGATCGACGGGCGCGCGGTCGAATCTCCCACGACCGCACTCATAAAGCTATCTTCTCCGGCGAGCATTAGCGTCCGCACCGTCGCAAGCGATAGAGGAACGAAAATGTCGCGAAGCCTCGCATCGGAAAGCCAAGTGCCCGACGCCTTGATCCAAAGCGTATCGTCGTCTTTCCACGAGATGTTGCCGCCGGCACCTTGCACGAGAAGCGCGTCGCTCCCGAGCACCGAACTGAAATCGGATATAACCTTGTGCATGAATCACCTGACATGGACAACAATGTCGAACGCGCTCGACTTGTTTACCTGATAGAACCACGCGCACCCCTCCTGCACCGGCGAAATCACTAGTCGATAATCTCCCGGTGATGCCGGTTTTTCCACCGGCACCGTGAGTACAGCGCTCTGGCCTGGCTGCAATTGATCACTCAACATGGCTCGCGCACCATCGACTACGACCTTGCCCGTCTTTTCGTCGAGCCATTGATAGCCAACTTTCACCGAGCCTACGCCTTTTGTTGGGCTGAATGCAACGCTCGACCGGTTGGTCAGCTTGACTTCGACGAGCATCAATTTCCGGTCGAGAAGCCTTGAAACCCAACGTACCCCGCCCACCTCCGTAATCGCCAGTGGCGCCGTTTGCGCATCGAAAGAGGTCAAGCAAGCCGCATGATCCTCTATATACACCTGAGCGGGCTGCTCGATCCAATGCCCACCGCTGAGCCGATCCTGCGCGAATAGGAAGAAGAAAAAGGCCGCGATAGCCGCGAATGCGATAATTAGCGCACGCGGAACGACTTTATCGATGGCAAGCAACATGAACGGTAGCGCGAACAGGAACATGTCCGATGCTTTGAAATACCCGCTGTAATGCTGCACGACAATGTAGTTGAAGCAGAGATACATCGCCGAAAGAGTGCCAAACGCCAGTGCGAAGCCGGCAACCTCGTATTGCTTGACCTTGCCGCGCAAGCATGCTCGGAGCACGACGAGCATCGCTATCCCCATCGCTATCACCAGCAGCAAATGAAGAATGAGCCCGCCCCCTTCGAGACGGCCCTTCCCACCTCCCACGAGCGGATGTAGTCCACGCAACCCGAGGAATGCATAGCGTAAGGTGTCTGCAAAAGGCCAGGTAAGCAACACTGCGCCTGTCTGCGGTGAGCCGATGTGCAATCGAACGTATACCTGCCACGCTAGCATCACCGCAACGGGAAGCGCATGCGCGATCACTGGCAGGCGATTGCGATGTACCGCCGTTTCCCGGTTCAACACCCATCCCAGCAACGCTCCCGCGCCCGCAAAGAAAGGGACGACAACGTATGCCTCGCGGGCCAATGCCGCAAACGACATCGCAAACACATACAAGGCGGCACGGCGCTCGTACCAGCAGATCAACGCCAGGATCAGCAGTGCATCGGCACCGGCATCGGGTAGTCCGTTGAGGATCGTGATCTGTACGCCTGCGGCAAGCGACCAGAGCAAAATCAGGTAGGGAGAACGTCCGTGCTGCTGGAACCAACGCGAACCCAGCACAGTCGCTAACAGCACCAGACCAAGGTTCGTCGAGTAATAGACCAGTGGACTGACCCACGTCTGCCCCATCAGCTTGGACACGATATTGGCGATCAGCGGAATGCCGATTCGCTGATATCGATAGGCTGGCGTATCAAGATGAGCGACGGTATCGCGAAGTGCAAGTACGTCGTTTGACATCGCGTAATAGAACTGACCGTCCCAACCGCCTGACTCGCGAAAAAAGGTCGTCAACCCATGGTCGCGGAGTTGGGTCGGCAACCCGAACTTATCCGACGGAATCATGAATTGCGAGAAGTGCCCCAATATCAATCTGCCAGACAAAAACAATTCCAGACAGATCCATGCGACGAGCGCAGTAAGAAGCGCAGCAAAAACGTTCTCTCGGGTCAACGTATAACGAAGCTTCATGAACAGCTCACCTTTGCGTAATGCTGCTAATCAAGCCGCTCAGTTGTTTGAATTCGTAGACGATCGCATCGGGACGCTGATCGCCTTCCCCGACGGCAACTCCCGCATGAATTTTCTGGATCGTAACGGCTTTGATAGCCTCCCGCGCTCCCTTGATATCGTTCAACGGGTTGTCTCCGATCATCCAGATGCAATCGCCTTTTGGGCGCATTTTCTCGAGCGCAATCTCGAACGGTGCCGGATCGGGCTTGTCCGATCCAGCCTCTTCGCTAGTTACGATGTAGTCGAAACTTTGATCAAGACCGAAGTAAACCATCTTACGAAACTGGATCTGGGCAGTCAGATCGGTAACGATGGCAGTCGGTACACCTGCCAAACGAAGATCGTCGAGCAGCTCCTGCACGCCATCGAATAGCTCTGCATGACTCAAGAACGTTCGCCAGTATGTCTGCTCGAAATCCAGAGCGAGCAGGACCTGAGAGCGTAAGCCGATGATCTCGAGCATCCGTTGAAAATAAAGAAGCCGGCTATGTGAACTCGCCTGATGCTTTAGTCTCTGCTTGACTTCCTTGCGTGCCGCGCCATATGCAACCTCAAACTGTGCCTTGGTGATAGAGAACGTACCCATCGCCTTTTGCCGCACGGCGTCCATTGCAGCTGCATGAGCTGGGTCGTACGGATAAAGCGTGTTGTCGGTGTCGAAGAGCACTGCGTCGGGAAGACGCTCGAAAAGCGTAGGATCGAGGAGTTTCATTTGAGTCTTTTTTGTAAAGCCTGCGTGAGATGCGACAGAATCATCAGTTGCATCAGCCCCGCGATGCCGTCCTCCCAGCGCGGCGGCTGATCTAGTAATACTGCCGCACGCGGAATCAATTGCTGCGCCGCCATGGCAACGTCATCGGCGATCGTTTCACCTTCAATCGTCATCTTGACCGTAGATTCGTCCCCGACGAGCACCGTATCGACATGTAGCCCGCAAATTCCGACAAGCGTTCGCTCAAGGGACTGCTCGTGCAGACCATGCCGCGAACTCACGACGAGCTTGAATCTGAGCGGCCTGTCGTCGCCGGGGTCCTTCAGAATGCGTGGATGGATTGGCTGTAGCGATAGGACCAAATCGGCATGCGCGGCTTGAGGATGAACGAAGCGCTCGGCGTCACCAGTTCGCTTTTCGATCGACGCAAGAACGGTTTCAAGGCTATGCCGCCGCTTGTGTACATCGCGTTGAATCTTGAAATAGCGTCGCAACCCTTCATCTATGTCAAGAAAGATCGTCAGATCGTAGCGTTCCCGCAATAGCGGTTGATAGAGTGCGTGCAGCCCGCTGGCGATGACGAAATCGTTGCTTGCGACGGTATGCGGTTTGCTCATCTTGCCGCTGGCGTGGTCGTAATGCCGCGCTTGCACGGACCGTCCGTTGGCGAGCGACAAGACGTCGGTAGCAAAACGCTCGAGATTGTTTGCACGGGGATTCAGGTGCGTCATTACCTGCCACATTGGTTTATGCCGATCCCAGTGGTGATAGTCGTCACCCGATACACGCACGACCGAATGCTGCCCGAGCAAGCCAACAATGGAATCGACGAGGGTGTCCTTTCCTGCGCCGGAATCTCCGGCGATACCGATGACAACCGGCTTGCGGCTCAATCTGAAGTAGTCATTCTGGCGCACCGCCTCGCGCCAGATCCGCCAAACCAGAACAAGACCGAACGCAATCAAGACGCTGTTGACGACATTGACGACCCGCGGATACGCATGCAGGTCCAGGCCAAAGCGTGTCTGCTCCAGCATTGCGCCCATTGCGACGGGAAGCGGCGACGTCAATAGCGCAGTGAGTATGTACGCAATCGAAAACGCCGATACAAGCGCGATCGATACACGCCCCGACATCGCCTGGTAGTAAACAAGCAACGGCATCACCCACACGAACCAACCCGGCGCCGCAGGAGTCATCAGCAACACGAGGAAGAACGCGACCCCGAGCAGCACATGCAACAAATCGAAGCTGATGCGCCTAATTCGCCAACACGAATACAACATCAGCAAATACGCCGCTGGCAAGACGATTAGAGCTCGGTCGTTGCCGATGCCGAGCGCAAATTCCCAGGCCTTCCCCAGCTCTGGGTTGTGAATCAGCATCGCAACGGCGTTGCTCGATAGAAGAAACGGCGTCTCCAATAGCAGCAGCACGATGGCCAGACCAAGCGCAAACTCGGCGCAGTGGCGACGCATCGATTTATTGCGGTAGAGATAGATCGCGATCAGCGGCAGAGCAAGCAGCATGCTCAGCTTTGCCGAAACGGCCGCCCCGCAAATCGCGCCGGCAAGGCCCTTCCTACGCGCTCTAAGTGCGAGAAGCGCACTGCACAACAACGCCACGGGCACAAGGTCGTTGGCGCCGAGAAAATAGACAGCGAAAATGATGACGGGCGACAGCCAATACAGCGAGAGCAGAAGCCTGTCCTTTACATCGAACAATGCCCTCAGCGTAAGCAGCAACGCGATATCGGCCAGCACCAGCGTACCGCCGTAAGCCACTGCGGTCGGCAAATGCGCGAGATTCGCCACCAACGTCAGCGGCAAAAACGCAATCCACATCGCATATCCGTACGGAAATGCGCGTTCGACGCCACCCGCCTGAATGAAGACGGTCCACGGGTCCCACGACAGATGCCGCGAAGTCACCTCCATGAACGGCACGTACCAAACTTGCGACGCATGGGGAATCACGAGCGCAACGAGCGCGACTCGCAACAGTAATCCGACCCAAAACGTCGGATTTGCAAAAATCGGCTTCATGGAGCGAACGAGCCTTCCCACAGGTCAGGGCGCTTGGTACACACCGCATCGATCGCAATCGCTCGATCTGCGAGTTCACCCTGCATCTTCGTTATTTCATGTTCGTCGGTTCTTCCCTGCAATTCAGGGGAAACGAGACACAATCGGAATCCAGCCTCTCGCAACCGAGCACCGTCGGCAGTCGACAGAGGGAACTTCGTGAAGCAGTCGACCCATACCCATTCGACCATTCCTGCCAACGATAGCGCAGTCTCGACTGATTCGAATTCCGAAACCCGAACGGCGCAGCGCTTCTCACCAAGCCGCGCCCATTTGACCAAAAACGGGAACGACTGATCGAGAAAGAAGTAATCCGAGATCGAGAATGCATGCATCAGCTCGATGAGCTTCGCTTCGAGGCCCTCTTCCTTGACGTTCAGGATCAATGTTCCGTGGCGGTAATGCGTAAGCCAGGTCTCGAACGATTCGCCATCGACAAACGGATCGTGATGAATCACGAGTCGGTCCGCGACGCTGCGAATGTCGACCTCGATGCCATACCTTTCAGGCGTGGCCTGCAATGCCTCAATCGTGTTTCGGCGATGAGCGATGATCTTCATTTACTTCTCCGCTTTGCGCATCGACAGACTGAAGTCGATCGTGCGTCGAATGAATTTCCGTTTAGCGGCCCAATTGACATTCCAATGCGAGACACCGTGAGCGCGCTCGCCAAAACGGACGGGGAAGCGATGAACCGGGAGTCCCATGGCTCGCGCCTGGTAGTACACGTAGAGATCAAGTGAGAAGTCGCTCGGGGGATTCTTAAGGCGCTCGAAGAACGCGCGGGAAAACATCGTCGGTTGCGCATTGATATCCCACAGTGGCTTGCTCAACAGACATGTTTCGAAGATGCTCATCCCGACGGTAAACGCCACATCGGCAATCGGTCGCCCGTATCTGCGCCCCTTGACGAAGATATCGTTTCCATGGCGCTCGAATAGCGCAAGCCCCTCCAAAGCGTCGCAGGGGTCTGTTTGCATGTCCGCGTGAGTCCACCCGAGGATTTCGCCCTCGGCGGCTCGTAGACCGCTCAGTATTCCGAAGCCATAGCCCTGGTTGACGTCGACGCGTACCGAGCGAAGCCCGGTGGTTCCGGCGAGCAAAGTGCGAAGCACGGCTGGCGAATCGTCACTGGAGCCATTATCGACGAGCACGACCTCGACACCGCTCGATGCACAAAGATTCTTGCAACGCTCGACGAGCAGGGGCAGATTCTTGGCCTCATTGAAGCAAGGGATGACAAGGGAAAATCGCATCTATGCCTCACGAGTAAGTTGGCCACGAAACACAAAGAATCGCATGCCAAGAAAATTCAGTGCTGCAGAAACCCCTGTCGCAGCGAGAAAGGCGAGCCGTACTGCCCAGTCCCTTTCCCCCGCGATCAGCAAGACGAAGTGATTGATCAATACATTGCCACCAAGTGTGAGCATATAGAGCATTGCAAACCGGAACACGCTGCCCGGAGCGTGCTGCCGATGACCGAATGTCCACGAACGATTGGCAAAATATGCGAACACCGTGCCGACAATGAACCCTACCGCTTTGGCGAGTGCATACTGCACGCCGACGCCCAACAGCAGCGTGTAGCAGAGGAAATCAATTCCGACCGTTAACGTGCCGACAATCAGGAATATCAGGGCTTCACGTTTGATCACGACATCAACCCGCTGTATGCGGCACCGTTTTCTCGTAGCGCCGATCGAGAGAATCGACGGCGGCACGCGGGACACGGCAATCGGATGCGATCGTGTAGCGATGTCCCTGCCACTTCGAGAAGCACGATTGCCAGTATTCGAAGGTGCGGAGGTCGTTTGGGGTTCCCCAAGACAGATATGAATCAACCTCGAGTAGCCGGCAATTCATGCCGAGCTGCATTGCATCGTCGATGCAGGTATCGAGGTAATACTCACCCTTTACACGGGCTTCGCGAGCCATCATGTGCTCGACACAATGAACGAAGTCGGCGGCTCGCTTGAACGTGAACGTGCCGAGCACAATGGGATCGTTCCGCGGGTCGCCAAGCGGTACCTTGACCGATACCTGCGTGACGCGTTCGCCCTCGGCGCCGAGCCAACCGAACATCTCCGGATGGCGGATCGCATTGGCGTGCCCCTTGACAGCCCAAACCAAAACATCCGTGCCGGGGTCATCGATCAGTGCATCGAACCGGACATCGTCATAGAGCGCACCGAAATCGCATGCGCCGAAGGTTACGGGCTCCGGTACGTGACCCAATTCACGTTGCGCGGCTTGCAATCCAATCAATGCCGTACATGCCTGCCCGTCGGTCACACCTTCGACGAACTCAATGATCGCCCCAGGGCAAGCGTCGCGCAGTATTGCCGATACCTCAGCTGAGCCCGGCATATCGCGGCGCATAACGAATACATACTGTTTGGCCGGTGGCAGGAAGCGTGCCGCCTGAACAACCATGGGCAACCCCGACACCTCGATGAGCGGCTTAGTTTCGGTATAGCCTTCCCGGGCAAACCGCTCGCCGAGACCAGCCATTGGAACGATCACCGTACCTCGAGGAATTGCGGCGTCAGGCCGAGGCATCGAAAGTCGATCGAACGCAGTCGACCACATGCGGTATTCGGCTACGTCTTCGGGAGTTCCCCACTGCATGAAATGCTGGAGCGGATAGACTGCGACAGAACGCCCCGCCTCAAGCAATGACAGGTACGCAAGACTCACGTAGAACTCTCCACCGACGCTCCTGCCCTTTGCTTCAGTCTCCTCGAAGGCGCTCAGCATGAGCTCCCCGGATCGAAAGTAGTACGTCCCACTAGACGCGTACTCTTCCATCCGGTTGTCCGTGTAGGGCATCTTCTCTTGGATGTCTTTCACCCAACCGCCCGACTCTCGCATATAGGCGTAATTGGTCGTACCAAGGGTATGCGGATGGAATCCCTTGTAGGCCGGAATGGCACCGTCGCATTGCGTCTCGTCGACGAACGCCTTGAAATGCTCCCAGTCCCAATAACAAGTGAAATCGCAGTAATTGACCACGACGGGTTTGGAGCGGTCGATATGCTCCGCAGCCATCAGAACCGCGTGTATCGGCCCGAGCTTGTGGGAATCAATCGCGACGATCCGCCCGGACGGCGCCAGCTCCCGAAGGATGGCCTCCATCCGGTAGGTCGGATCCGCAAGATGGTCCTTATTGCAGATGAATACAAAGTCCGTCTCGCCGGGAAACAGGTCGACGACGTGGCCGATAATCGGCTTGCCGTCTATTTCGATGAGCGGTTTCGGCACGTCATAGCCGGCGCGACGAAAGCGCTCCCCGAACCCCGACATTGGAATAACGATCTGCATCCGAACCTCGTGTTATTAAGCGCGCGCCGTAGGCTCGCAAGTTGGCGCCGACATTATACGCGGCTTCAGGTCGGCATTTTCTACCACTACCTCGTAGATGCCCGGCACCTCGATAGGGTGTGCCCCCTTCCCTCAAAGACCGGCGCGGTCAGAAGTGGAATTTTTCGTCGAGGGTGTTCTACGAAAAAAGCGAATGTATCGAACCCAAATCTAGCTACATCCGACACAAGAAGTTCAGCTTTCGACATCACGAACGCTGACCTGCCACCCGTCGCCCTCGGCACGCCAACGCTCGGCGATCACGCCGAACCAGCGGCCAGCAGGCCGTTCACACGCTCGACCAGCCCCCGCGTCATCTCCGTCCAGCCGTGCTCCCGTTCGACAAACTGTCGGGCATGGCCAGCCATTTCCACCGCCGCCGACGGGTGAGCCACCAGCCACTCGATGCGCTCGACGAACGCCTCAGGCGTATCCGCGATCAGCAGATCGTGCCCGATCCTTGCGCCCAAACCCTCGTGCCCCAGCGATGTGGTGACGACGGGTAGCCCGAGCGCCATGTACTCGAGAATCTTGTTCTGAACGCCTGCACCGATGCGCATCGGACACACGCCGATCGCCCCTTCAGACGCGGCCTCCGCGACTGACGCGACCCGGCCGGTCACCTCAACACCATCGTACGCGCGGAATTGTTCGGCCAGCACGGGTGCGATCGAGCCGACGATCCGGAAGCGGTAGTCCGCGCGCTTACGCAGCAACGGCAGCACCGCTTCTGCGAAGTAGTGGCACATGTCCTGGTTCTGGACCGTCCGCATGTCGCCAATGAAAACCAGAAGGCGGTTCGCCATGCTGCGTGCCACGTACGGAAGGCCCGACAGGTCCACTCCGTTCGAGCACACCATCACCTTGCTCGCCGACTCGCCGGGAAACAGGTAGTCACGATCGGCCTTCGAAACCAGCACAGACAGATCGAAATCGTCGACGATCGTGCGCTCGTAGCCGAGCAGGCGTTTCGCCTCGATGCCGAACACGCGCGACTTCAATCCCCGTGCCTTTTTGAGTTGCTTGACGCGACTATAGTTAAGCGAGATCGCATCAGTCATTTCCAGGATGCGCGGCTTCTCCGCGTGGCGCACGTATTCGGCGCAGCGCACCAGATGTACGAACACGCCATCGTGCGACGGCATCAGTCGGGAAACGGCCGCCGCGAATGCGCGGCTCCGATAGTACGCTACCTGCAGCGGCGTACGGGTGGGCAACGCGAGCAATGTATTGACGTACGAACGCTTTCTGGACAGAAAGACCCGTTCGACCCGATCGAACACGCCATCGTCGGGGACTTCCGCGTGCAGTTCTTCCGGACTCTCGCACAGGCTCAACAACGTCAGCGAGTAATGGCGGGACAGCACCCTGCACAGGTGATAGATCCTCAGCTTGTCGCCGCCGATCACCGGGTACGGGAACCTGGGGGTTAGTACCAACAGCTTCTTCTTGTCCACGCTCATGACAAACGCGCCCAGAAATCCACGAGCGACGGACGCACGGCCGATTCCGAGAAGGTGCGCGCACGGTCCATGCCGTCGCCGATCGCCACCTCGAATCGCTGGTCGTCGCTCCATACCTTGCGGATCTGTTCCGCCATCTCTTCCACCGAATAGGGATCGAACTGCAGACCGCACTCGCCGGCGATCTCGGGCATTGACGTCGTATTGCTGCACGCGACCGGCGTGCCAGACGCCATCGCTTCCAGCAGCGGAATGCCAAACCCCTCGAACAACGAGGCAAAGACGAACGCGCGGGCACGTCGATACTGCTCGCGCAGCTCGTCCCGTGAAATGTAGCCGAGTAGTTCGACAACGCCCGCGAGCCCGAGTGCGCTCGCCCGCTCGAGAAAATGCGCGTGATGCTCGGACTTGATGCCGGCGATCCGCAGCGTGGCGTCGTCGCCAAGCGCCGGCCGCGCGATCGCGAACGCTTTCAGGAGACGATCGACATTCTTGCTCGGTGCCTCGCCCGCGACCGTGAACAGGTACGGCTCGCGCGCCGCCTGACTCAACGGTGACTCGAACCAGTCGTCCGCAATCGTGCATGGGATAACACGCACATCTGTCTCGCGCAACCCGAGCGTCTCAACCAGTTCCCGCTGCGAAAACCGCGAGATGGTCAGCACGACGTCAGCCCGGCGCGCCAGCCTAGGCACCACATAACGACGATAGATGCGTCCGGCGGTCTGATACAGCGATCTCGCCGGCGGCAACTCGTGCCACGGCTTCATGTAGATCAGATCGTGAACGACCGCGATCAGCCGCGTATTGCCCGTCGACCGCAGGGGCCCCGTGTTGTACGGGCACAGCAGATAGTCGAGCTTCTGCTCGCGGCACAGTCGCGGCAGTTCGATCTGCTCCCACCATGGAAAGAAACCGCGCCCGTCGCTGACGCACGGCCACTCGTCGACACGTACGCCGCTCGGGGCCAAGCCCAGCACCGACGCACCGACCGGCGCCACCAGTTGCCGGGCGAAGCGCCCCATGCCGCGGTAGTTGCCTACCATCCAAGTGATGTCCACCCCCAACTTCACGCGGAGCTCCTCGAAGCCAATTGACTCATGAACGACGCATTCCTCCGAGAACGGCCTCGTAGACGGCCAGCGTCTTCTCCGCGCAGGCTGGCCAGTTCAGTTCGCGCGCCCGTGCCAGTCCGGCTTCGCGAAGCATGTCGGCCTTGTCCGGATGCTCGACGACCTGCCGCATCCCGTCGGCGATTTCGTCAACGCTGGTCGGATCGACCAGAATCGCCGCATCGCCCGCGACTTCGGGAACGGACGTCGTGCCGGACGCGACCACCGGCAACCTCGACGCAAACGCCTCGACGACCGGAAGCCCGAAGCCTTCGCACAGCGACGCAAACACGAGTGCGCTGGCCGACTGCATCAACGCGCGCACGTCGTGGTCGGGCAGATATTGGAGCCAGCGGACGCTGCCGCTGTCGTCCGCGCGCAAGCGCGCGACGAGTTGCTCGCAGCCCCATCCGGCACGACCAACGATCACCAGCGGGACGTCGCAGCGCAGCGCGGCAGGCAGGCTCGCGTGGGCATCGACCACCCGCTCGAGATTCTTCCGTGGCTGCAGGGTCCCGACGCATAGGAAAAATTGCCCCGGCAAATCGAGCCGCTTCAGTACTTCATCACGCTCGGCGCGTTCGATCCGCTCGAAGAAACGCGGATGCACGCCCAGAGGCACAACAGAGATCCGCTCGGGCGCGATGCCGAAATGTTCGACGATCTCCTGCTTCGAATAGTCGGAAATCGTGATTACGTGGTCGGCCCAGTGCCCTGAGCGGCGCAACAGCCAGCGGCGCAGCGCCGCCAGCTTGATCGTCGTCCACTCCGGATGCGACAGCGGAATAGCATCCATCAACGTCGCGATCACCGGGGTGCCGAACAATTTCGGAATCAGGTGATCCGTTGCATGGAATACGTCGACGCGCTGCGCACGCAACGCCTTGTCGTCGACCCAGGTCCATGGCGTGACGGCGCCCAGCACCGTCGCAACCTCGTGCCGGCCGAGGTTCATCGGAGGCTGAGCGCCTGGAAACACGTCATCGCCGACGATCGCGCCAAAGCCGGCGGGAACCAGCTCGACCCCGTCTCGAGCAAGCAGTGCCCGACCCAGTTCGCGCGTATACGACCCGATGCCGTCGACTCCGCCATGCACACTGCTCCGTGCAAGGGCGGTCGTGCCGAAACCAACTTTCACGCACGCCCCCCACTGAACATCCAGCGCAGCGTGCTTTCCAGCGGAATGTCCTCGAGCAGCCCGACAGCGGCCTGCAGGCGCGCGCCGTCGCCCTGCAACCGGCGCACTTCGTTCGCGCGCACGAATGCCGGATTGACGCGTACTTCAATCGTATAGCCGGCGATCTGCTCCATCAGCGCAATCACCGACTTTAGCGACACCGCCCGGCCGGAGCAGACGTTGAACACGCCGCCAGCAGGCGCAAGCTGCAGCAGGCGCCGATACGCATCCACCACGCGGCGCACGTCCGAAAAATCACGCTCGACATCGATGTTGCCGAGTTCGATCACGCGCTCGCCGCGCTGAAAATGGCTGACGATCTTCGGCAGCAGGAACTGGGGCGACTGGCCGACGCCCGTATAGTTGAATGGGCGCGCGACAACGATCGGGAGCTTGTCGTGCCACAGGCGCGCCATGTATTCCATCGCCAGCTTGCTGACTGCGTAATCGTTCGCCGGATTCGGTTCGACCGATTCGTCGATGATCTCGACCGCCGCGTTGCCGTAGATGTTGGCGCTGCTCGCCAGCAGAACCGCCTTCGGGCGGTTCTCCAGGTTTGCGAGCGCCTCCAGCAGGTTGCGCGTGCCCACCACATTCGTGCGATAGATCGCGTCAGCGTCGCCGTGCGCGACGAACGCGATCGCGGCGAGATGCGCGACCACGTCCGGCTGCACGTCGGCGACGACTTTCGCCAGTTCCGCACGGTCGCACAGATCCACCCGATACATGTCGGCGCCGGTCGCCTCGGATCCGTGCGCCGTGCCGAACACGCGATAGCCGGCCGCCCTCAGCGACTGCGCTAGATAGTCGCCGGTAAAGCCGCCGAGCCCCGTGACCAGCGCACGCGGCGCGTCAGAACGAGAAGCCGCGTTCATTGCGTCGCAGATCCGCTTCAACCATCATCGCGCACAACTGCTCGAGCGTCGTCTTCGGCTCCCAGCCCAGCTTCTGCTTCGCCTTCTCCGGATTGCCGATCAACAGGTCGACCTCGGCCGGCCGATGGAACTTCGGATTGACGCGAACCACGGTCTTGCCGGTTGCGACATCGACAGCGATCTCATTCTCGTCGCTGCCCTTGAACTCGAGGTCGACGCCGGTCGCCTTGAACGCCATGCGCACGAAGTCGCGCACGGTTTCGGTACGGTTCGTCGCCAGCACAAACGTATCCGGTTCGTCGGCCTGCAGCATGCGCCACATGCCTTCGACATATTCCTTCGCAAAGCCCCAGTCGCGCTTCGCATCCATGTTGCCCAGTTCGAGCACGTCGAGCTGGCCAAGCTTGATCTTGGCGACGGAGTCAGTGATCTTGCGCGTAACGAATTCGCGGCCGCGCAGCGGCGATTCGTGATTGAACAGGATCCCGCTGCAGCCGAAGATATCGTAGCTCTCGCGGTAGTTCACCGTGATCCAGTGCGCATACAGCTTCGCCACACCATACGGACTGCGCGGATAGAACGGCGTCGATTCGATTTGCGGAATCGCCTGCACTTTGCCGAACATTTCAGAAGTGCTTGCCTGATAGAAGCGCACCTTCGGATTGACAATGCGGATCGCCTCGAGCAGGTTCAGCGGACCGACGCCCGTGATCTCCGCGGTCGTGACCGGCTGGTCGAAGGACACGCCGACGAAGCTCTGCGCCGCGAGGTTGTAGACCTCCGTCGCGCCGGTCGTCTGCAGCAGGCGGATGCTCGCCGACAGGTCGGTCAGGTCGTATTCGACCAGATGCAGGTTCGGATGCTTGGCGATGCCCAGCTCTTCTATACGCCAGAAATTCACCGAGCTGGTGCGGCGATAGGTGCCGTAGACCGTGTAGCCCTTGTCGAGCAGGAGCTCGGCGAGATAGGCGCCGTCCTGGCCGGTGATGCCGGTGATGATGACTGTCTTCATAGTGATACTCTTCCTTACGAAAGTGATGCGCTTTTTGTAAAAAGCTTCGCCAAGTCGCGAGAACTCTGGGCCCAGGTCAAGAAAGGCATGCCCTCGGACAAAGGCGCCTGCCCCCTGTTTTTAAGTTCCAGCCAGGCATTGATTTCCACAGCCAGGTCCTGGCCGGTCTCACTGGAAAAATAATAGGCATGATTCCCCGCGACTTCCCGGAATACGGGGATGTCTCGGGCAATGATGGAAATCCCGTGCTGGGCCGCCTCGATCAACGGAAGGCCGAAACCCTCTCCGTATGAGCCGGCGATCAGGCACGACGATGCGGCATAAATTTCTTCCAGGTATTCATCACTGATCCCTTCCAGCCAGAACAGGCGTCGGCCGAGCTCTGGATGGCGCTTCAGCCGCGGGACCAAATCGCCCACCAGCCACCCTTGCTTGCCCACCAGGACAAGGTTGACGTCCCGGTTTTCCTGCCAGAGGCGCTCGAATGCATCCAGGATCTGCGCATGCCCCTTACGCGGTTCCAGCGTCCCGACCATCAGGAAGGACGGCGATTGTTTCAGCGTCTCGAGCAAGCCCCTAGCGTTGGCAGGGAGTCCTGTCGACGCGATGGAATTCTGAATATCCGCGCCCAGGTGGAACCAGTCAATCGTGAAACGCGATGCGCGCTCCGGAGCATGCTGCGCCATCCATCGAGCCATATCGCCCGCAACGGCCTCCGAAATGCAGAACGCGCCGTCACTCTCCGCGACGACGTCCAGCCACCTGCCGAAATTCTCGGCAACGCCCGGCCCAAAATATTGCGGCAGGAAAATGCACAGCAGGTCGTACACGACAAACTTGACTTGCACGCCCTGGAACCGGAGCTTCTTGTAAAACGCCCGCTGCGCAGGCACGAGTTCCGGCGCGAGGTCCAGGCCGAGAAACATGTCGCCGGGCGCGTAATCGACAGGCGCGTCATGCAGCCACGCGTCTTCGAAACCCATCAGCTTTGCCGTAAAACGCCGGGCATAGGAATACGACTGTGCTGCCGTCGCGTAAACCGGTTCCACCCTGAAACCAGCGGGCGGGTTTTCCAACCATTCCTTGATCAGGCTCCTCACCACGCGCTGGATGCCGCTTTTCGCATCGTGCTGAACGAGTTCGGAGATATCGACCAGAAGCTGCCGCTTGGCATTGCGCGGCACGACATTCCTGGCCATGGCCATCGCGGCCTGCTGCAATTGATTGTCCTCGGCCACCCCTGCCTGGCTGACGATCGCGCGCGCCAGTATACCGGGATGGGTCAACCCGGCACCATGGAAGCGCTCGATCGCATCCCGATACTGCTGCGCGCACAGATCCGGAGCGTGGCGACTCACAATGATCTGCCTCGCGGTACGACCCAGGTTGGTCCGCAACTCGGTATCGGTACGCAAGGTCTCCAGCGCCTCGATGAGTTGCCGATCGGTGAATTCGTCCGGCAATTTCCACACGGCGCCATCGTCGAGGTCGGCCATGCTGCCATTGGCATTGACGATGACGGCCTTGCCGTAATTCATGCAATCCAGCACAGCCGCAGACGTCTCACCTCTCGACAACGTTCGCAACTGCACGCCGACATCGGCGGCTGCAAGATACTGACGGAATACAGAAACGTCCGCCCAGCCCGTAATCCGGACATTCGCATTCGAACCGAGATCACGGATCAGGCGAGACACGTCCTGCCCATATTGCCCCGGATGATTCTCGCCAACAAACACCAAATGACAAGTCGAATCCTTCGCCAGAAGCGAAGCGGTCCAGGCCTTCAGCAGCTCAAGATTCAGCTTCATCGGTCCCAGCAGTCCGAACGCGCAGACCAGATAGTCGCTTTCTCCGATGCCAAGTGCAGCACGCGCGCCGGCCTTGTCGAAATCGACATCAGTAGCACGAGCCAGCGGAATCTCGGCCCAGTCATCGACATCGCCGCCATACCATTGCATGGCTTGGCGTTTCGAATTCTCGGAGTGGACAATCAAGCCCAAGCTCTTCTGAATCACCCCCAGACTGCATGGGTACTTCCAGACGATGTCTGCAGGATCTGCATTCCGATGACGCTCGGCCAAACCTGCGTAGCCGTGGTTCTCGTACAAAGCCTCTGACCAGCCGCCCGGGAGCCATCCCTGGATATCCATTTCCGCAACGATGCCTGACAGGAAAAAGTCATGCAGAACCACCACTCCGGGAACAGCATCCAGAAGAGGGAACATGTAGCGATGGAACGACGAATTGCCAAAGTGATAGACCACGCGATCATACAGACCGGCGTTGCCCAGGAACCACTCAGGAGACCTCACCGTTACGCCATCGAACCGCGGATTCCCGGCGGTTTCCGGGTCGACGATGACATCGATATCGTAGAAATTCGCCAGCGCGGGCAGTAACTTGGCACTATAGTCCGCGATACCCGTGCGAGCAGGTGGCAGCGGAGAAACATAGGCCAGCTTCGGGCGCAGCGGCTCGCGTTGAGGCACGGGCTGCTTGCCCTGACCATGCCACCGCTCCATCGCTGCAATGGTGCGACGTGCGCTTTCATCCCACGAAAACCGACTCGACTGTTCTTTCCCGTGCCGTACCAGTGCTTCACGATAGGCGTCATCAGTCAGGCCGCGCCGGATTGCCTCGGCTATGGCTGCGTCGGAATGCGGATCGAACAACGCGTCATCCCAACCGATGACCTCCGGCAAACTGGACGTATTGGCGCCAATCACGGGCGCCCCGCAGCGCATCGCCTCCAGTGCGGGCAAACCAAAACCTTCGTGCCACGACGGGAAGACGAACAGCCGGCACAGGTTGTAGAAGTACAGCAGGTCCTCGTCCGGCACGAATCCGGTCAGCACCACCTCGCCCTGGCCCAGGCCGTGTTGCTGCGCCAGGCGCTCGAGTTCCTGGCGATTGGCAGGCTGCACCGAACACACGATCGCCAGTTGCCGATCGCGTCGCACCGCTTCAGGCAGAAGCGCATAGGCCCGAATCAGGCCTTCGACATTCTTGCGGTGATCGATACCGCCCGTGTACAGGACAAACGGTTTGGTCAACCCGTATTGCTTGCGTAATACTGCTTCCCGTTCCGCGGAAACGTCGATGGACTGAAATGCTTCGTCCGCATCGGTGCCGATGTTGACCGACCAATCCGCAGACAGACTAAGATGCTCAATACCCTCTTGACGCGAGGACTCCGAAATACCCAGCCACAAATCGGCCCGACGCAAATGCTCGATCTTCTCCAGATACCACGACTTGATAACCGGATTATTCAGATAAGGATCGGGGTTGATATACGGAATCAGGTCATAAAGCGTGACCGCAACCGGAATGCCGTGTTGCAGGCGATGTACGCTGGTTACCGCATCGTCGCCAAGCCCTTCAAACAGACTCGTGACATAGATGAAATCAGGCTTCAATGCGCACAGAAAGGACTCAAATGCCAATTCCGCCGCATGCCGCCGCCAATCGTTGGATTTTTCGACATGCGCTACCGGGGCGGCAGCGTGCCAGACCCGGATGTTCTCGAGCGGCAGCAAGTCCGAAAAAGCCTCGCGAATACCCTCGATGGTCTCCGGGAACAGGTCGCTCAGCGCCAGGAAGATCTCATGCTCCCCTCGATTCCGCACCAGTCCCTTGGCAATCGCCTGGGTATAACGGCCGATGCCTCGATTGCGCGAACCGGTGCTCTGCGCACCCTGCATATCGATGACGATCCGCATCAGGTACTCTCCTTCTTCTTGTAGCTCTTTGCAGCGAAAGCCAATGCGGCGTGGATTTGCTGCGCACGCGGGCTCAGGCTCCCCGGCGGCACATCAGGCTGGGGGTAATAAGGCCGCACGGTGCCGGAAACAACGGGAATCAATCGTTGTTTGATTCCAGGAAAACGATTAAGCACGGAAACGGCGAACCGCCTGAACGATGGATGCGTTTCCCCAAACCTTGCGGCCCGCTGGATCTGGCGCTTGAGTCCGGCCTTGCACACTGCCTTCCCGTAGCCCTTCAGCACGAGCCCCACGGCTCGAAGCGGCAGGGTAATTCGCCACGACGTGCTGTGATACATGGCATGCAGTTGCGCGTTCGCCTGATGCATCATGACTTCGACCTGATGAAGCCGCTCCTGCAACTCAAGTACCTGGTTCTCGACCTGTTGGCGCTCCCCGTCGACAAGCAGGCTTCGCTCCTCGGCAAACTGGTTGCGCTCGTCAACAAGCTGGCTTCGTTCCTCGACAAGCTGGCTGCGCTCGTCGACCAGTCGGCGTCGTTCGTCGGCAAGCCGGCTGCGCTCCTCTGCAGCCCGCAACTGCTCCGTCACCGACTGAAGGCGGTCAACCAGTTCGCTCCACCGCTCTCCGGATTGCCGCAGCGCTTCCTCCGCACGCTCCACTCTTGCCTCGACGTGAGAAACGCTCGATGCAAGCCGTGTTTCGTAGCGATCTGCCAAAACATCGATCGTCAAACCGTAGTCGGCATCGAATGCCTCGTCGAACGCGCCCTGCGTCGCGCCGGCTTCCTTCTGCGCAACGATTGCATAGTCGGGACTCACGCCCCCGAGGACATTCAGAAGGTGAACCTTCGTCGCTGCTTCGCGCAACACCTCAGGCTCCTGCAGACGCACCACCTTGACGCGATCGAACCCCACGTGTTCGGCAACGAACGAAAGCAGCAGCGGAGGCACCGGCTTCTGGTGCGACGGATCGATGTAGAAGTTGCACGTCGCCACCGCAATGTTTTCCGGATTGGGCGTCTCGAGAATGAGCAGTCCACCGGGCTTCAACACGCGCAGCGCTTCGCTCACGAGCGTCTTCAATTGCTCGAAGCTCACGTGTTCGACGACATGAAAAGCCGAGATCAGCGCATGGCTGTTCGAGTCGAGCGCCGCGAGACGCTCGATCGCGTCGCCCTGGGATACCGGCAGGTTTCGCTCACGGCACGCCTCGAGCATCTCGTCGTCCAGATCCACTCCCGACGCGGCAAACCCGGCTTCGATCATCAACTCCAGCCATTCGCCGCGACCACACCCGACGTCGAACGTCATCGCGCCCGGATGCAACGCGGCCAGTGGTTGAACGAACGATCCGTATTTCGCCAGCCGGCTTTTGATCAGATCTCGCGATCCCCGATGCCGGTCCTCGAACGCACGATAAAAACTGTCCACTACGGCAAACTCCTCACCGTCGTCGGCAACCACGCGACACCGACGAAATCATCCATCTTTATGTTCACGACGTTGAACACCAGTGCGTGATCGCGCCACTGGTAGTTGTTTGCAAGATGCGCATCGCCGGTGTGCAGTGCAACGGCGACCGAGTAGCTGCCCACGCCGATATTCGCAAGGAATTCGAAATGCAATTCCACCGACTGCCCTTCGGCCAGATCGACCAACACCTGTTTCAGGTGATAGGTGTTCGTTCCGAACACCGTCTGCCCGAGTCGATCCTTGATCATGTACCCGACGACCAGCTCGGGAATCGCTTTCGCGCATTTGACCTTGACGCGCAGCGCAACCGGCTGCCCGACGCCGACGATCTCGACAGGCTGGCCGGACCGATCGAGCAGCGCGACGTCGTCGATCAGCGCCTCGCCGGTTCCCGAAACGGTCTGCACCGCGCCGCTGCCCAGCTTCTCCTGCCTGACCTCGCTATTCTCACGGTCGGCCAGCATCGCGTTGTAGTAATCCATGACCGCCTCGGGCGGCCCTTCCATCTCCAGCCGCCCCGCATTCAGCAGGATCGCGCGATCGCAGATGGCCTGAATCGCGGCCTTGTCGTGCGCAACGATCAAAAGCGTCGTGCCCTGTTTGCCGAACTCGCGGATGCGGTCGAAGCTCTTGTGCTGAAAATAGGCGTCGCCGACCGACAGCGCCTCGTCGACGATCAGCACGTCGGGCCGGCGAGCCGTTGCGACGCTGAACGCGAGACGCATCTGCATGCCGCTCGAATACACGCGCACCGGCTGATCGATGTATTCGCCGATTTCGGCAAACGCCTCGATTTCCGGCATCAGCGCGGTGAGTTCGTCGACGCTGTAGCCGAGCAACTGGCCGGCCATCATCACGTTCTGGCGGCCGGTGAAGTCCGGATGGAATCCCATCCCGAGCTCCAGCAGCGCGGCCACGCGCCCAGTCATCGTCACGCTGCCGACGGTCGGCTGGGTGGTCCCGACGATCATTTTCAGCAGCGTGCTCTTGCCCGCGCCGTTGATGCCGATGATGCCGATCGCCTCGCCGGCGCGCACCGAAAAATTCACGTCGCGCAGCACCCAGTGCAGCTTGTGATGCTCCTTGCGACGCGGGTCCATCCACTCGACGAGACGCGACCAGCGCGTCGGGTACTGCTTGTAGGCCTTGCCCAGATTGGTAACGGTAATGGTGCCCATCAGAGTTCATCCACCATTTCGCCCGCATGCTTGCGGAACAGGCCCAGGCCGAAAAGACACAGACCGATGCCCAGCGCGGCCGGCAGCCACAGCGTCTGCCAGTCCGGCCATTCGCGCTGCACCAGCGCGACCTGGAATGACTGGATCACCGGCGCCATCGGATTGAAACGCATCGCGGACTTCACTGCCTCCGGCAGGATGTCGACCGAGTAGACGATCGGCGTCAGCCAGAACCAGAAGTTCAGCACGATCCCGAAAAACTGCCCGACATCGCGGAAAAACACGTTCAGCACACCCAGCGTGACGCCAAGACCGATCGCGAACAACGTCATCACCAGCAGCACCGGAAAAATCGCGAAGTACGGCATGCCGGGAAAATTGCCACTGATCAGCAGGAACGCGGTGAACAGCGCGAACACGATCACGAAACTGACGAGCGCATTGACGACCACGATCACCGGCAGGCACAGCCGCGGAAAGCTCAGCTTTTTCAGCAAGTTGGCGTTGTCGATGAAAGCGGTCTGCCCGCGGCTGACCACTTCCACGAACATGCCCCACGGCAGGACGCCCGCGCACAGGTGAACGCTGTACGCGAAGCTGCTGTCCACGCCGGGCAATCGGGCATGCATGACCCGCGAAAAGATCACCGTATAGACGACGATCATCGCGAGCGGATTGAGGACGGTCCATGCCGCGCCCAGCAGGGAATTACGATACTTCGACTGGAATTCCCGCTTGACGCTGCCCAGGATGAAGCCGCGATAGGCCCAAAGGGCTCTCAGCATACCCAGCATCAAGCCCGCCCGTACACATCTTGGAAACGAACGATGTCGTCTTCTCCCAGGTATTCGCCGCTCTGCACCTCGATCATCACGAGATCCAGCACGCCCGGATTCTCGAGGCGGTGCTTGTGGCCGGCTGGGATATAGGTGGACTCGTTGGTCCGGACGAAGATTTCCTGATCCCCGTTGACGACCTTGGCCATCCCGCTCACGACGATCCAGTGCTCACTGCGGTGATGGTGCATCTGCAGGCTCAGGCTCCCGCCCGGTTTGACTTCGATGCGCTTGATCTTGAACCGCGGCCCTTCTTCCAGCACCGTGTAGGTTCCCCACGGCCGGCTCACGGTGCGATGCAGCTTGTATGCGTCGTGATTGCGTTTCTTCAGACGGGCGACGACCTGCTTCACATCCTGCGCGCGGTCGGGATGTGCGACCAGCAGCGCGTCCGGCGTGTCGATGATCATCAGGTCGGCCACGCCGACCGACGCCACTAGGCGATCCTGGGTCTGCACGTACATGTTGCGGCTGTCGACGAAAATTGCATCACCGACGGCCCGGTTGCTGTCCTGGTCCGGCTCGACCAGATCGCGCACCGCGCCCCACGAGCCGATGTCGCTCCAGCCGAAGCTGGAAGGCACCACCGCTACGTTCGACGAACGCTCCATCACCGCATAGTCGATCGAGATGTCGGGCATTTTCTCGAACGATTCGGCGGGAATCTCGAGCATCTGCGTCGACGTCTTGTTGGCTTCCTGCAGCGCGACCCAACATGCTTCGGCGGCCGCGGCGACGTCCGGGGCATGACGCGCCATCTCGTCGAGAATGACGCCTGCCTGAAAACAGAACATACCCGAGTTCCACAGGTAGTTGCCCGCCGCGAGGTACTCGGCAGCTTTCGCCGCATCCGGCTTCTCGACGAAGCGCAGCGCCGCCCGGCCGGCGCCGACCTGCTCACCTGCCTCAATGTAGCCGAAGCCGGTATCCGGGCTCGTGGGCACGATGCCGAACGTCACCAGCCGGCCTTGTTTCGCCAGTTCGGCAGCGCTCGTGACGGCGGCGGTAAAACCCGACTGATCCTGAACCAGATGGTCGGCCGCCAGCACCAGCATCAGCGCGTCGCGCCCGTATTTTTCCGCGACATGATGCGCCGCCATTGCCACGGCGGGTGCAGTGTTGCGTCCCGCCGGCTCTAGCATGAACACACCGGGACGCTGTTCGCCGAGCGCTGCGCTCCCGAACTCGTCCTTGCTCATGAAGTAGTAGTCGCGGTTGGTGACCGTCAACAGCTCTGCACGCTGCGCATCCTCATCGTTCCCGACGACCGCAGCTGCACGACGATAGGTTTTCAGAAGCAGGCTCTCGCCATCGGCAAGCTTCATGAACGGTTTGGGGTGCCCTTCGCGGGAGACCGGCCAAAGTCGCGTGCCTGCACCACCTGACAGGATGACGGGAATTAACATCACTTTCACTCCAAATCTAGTTTTCCGTCGACGAAAAGACGCTTTCGTCACTTGATTCAACCTGCGTTGCCAGGGAGGACATCAATCGGTCTCTTTCAACTCGGCCGGGAAAGAATTATAGCCGGCCGACCACTGCCATCAGGCAATGGCAGGAGCAAGTCGGCCGCCTCCCCCTTTCGCCGACGCCCCCATGCCCCGCCCCGCTGTCAATAATCCGACCTTGAATTGACCGTTCTCCACCGCCGGACACTACTTGACGATGATCTCGACATCACCGAAGGCACGGGAAGCGTCGCCGTCCAGCCAGGCGATACCCTCCTGCACCAAGGCTATTCGTAATATGTAACGCCCCGGGACCGACGGTGCTACTACAGCTACCTGGAGGTTCTGGTCCTCGCCCGGCATCAACGAACCACGAAGCCTGGTGCGCTCGCCGTCAAACACCACGACTTGCCCCTCCTCACCGTCGAGCCAGTGGTATGAGACATGCACCTGATTCGGCGCGCGACTGGCGATCTGATAATGGGACCGGTTGCTCAACTCGATCTCGACGGAGAACGGCTCCTTCGTGGCCGCTTGCGACGGCGCATGCAGCACCGACATCTCGATTTGAGCCTTCGCACGCTCCGGGATCGGCTCATGCCAGGACTTCCTGACCTGCGTTTCCGACTGCCGATAACGCTCCATCAATAGCGAACGCAACATGTCACCCATGCGCTCCTCGAACATCTCGCAGGCCCAGGCATACAGTTCACGATCCAGTTCCGTAAGTTCGTGGATCGCGTCGAGCTCGTCCTCGGACAACGCCTGCTCTGCCGCTCGATTCGACGATACATTGAGTTTGGGCACGGAAAAGTTCGGAAAAAAACCGAATGTATACGCAAGCAGACTCGCAGAATCGCGCATCCGCTCGGTGATGCCGAAGAACGCGAACGACTCGAGTCGCCTTTTTGCCCGATCCAGCAATTCCCGATCGCGTCTGCGCGCGGCAAACTCCTTGACTGCAGCACGCCCGTACTCGATCGGATCACGCGACAGCTTTTCGTAATCGAAGTCAGCAGCCAGAAATAGCGTCTGAGTATTGACAATGTCCCAATTCGTTTCGGTATCCCGAACGAAATCCAGCAGCGTCCAGCTTTCTTCGTTCATTTTCTGATGCCGGTATGCATTCGCATCGCGCATCGCATGCAAGTACCACGACACGGTCCGTTGCACAGGATCCCGGAGCATCGTTAGATAGGCCAGGTTTCGCCCGGTGTATTCGCCAAGACCGTGCCAGAGATGCCCACGAAAAAATCTGTATCGCCCCATGCTTTCCAGCGGCAAGGCAAACAGATCCGGAAGCAATTGAGCCGGACAGACGTCTTCCGGATCGAACTGATCGTCCAGGAAAGAAGTCAGCGAGGTCCCTCCAGTTTTCGGGATATGGAGGAAATAAACAGGATCCATCATTCAATCACGTAGCATTGCAAATTGACACCGACCGCAGAGCGCTTGCAAGCCAGAAACCAGCTCCGTATCGCTCAAGTCCGTTCACCGAGGCATAGTCGGAGCGCGTCTTCCCAACTCGGCATCCGCAAGCCGAACACCTCGTCAAGCTTGCCTAGTGCCATTCTCGAGTTAACCGGCCGCTTGGCCAGCGTCGGATACTCGCTTGAGGGAATCGGCACGATCTTCGGCGCGCGTGCGCCCATCGCGGTCCCCAATATCGCCTCGGCGAAGCCGCACCACGACGTCGCACCCGCCGACGTAAGGTGATACACGCCGGAGCGATGCCCCCACCAATCCGGGTCGGCCGACATCAATCCCTGCGTGATGATATGTGCCGTTGCAGCAGCAATCGTCTTCGTCCAGGTCGGCGCCCCGACCTGATCCGCGACGACTCGCAACTCCGAACGCTCGGCGCCGAGCTTGAGCATCGTCAGCAGGAAGTTTCGACCACGCCGGCCATATACCCAGCTCGTCCTCAGGATCAGGTGCGCGCACCCGGTCGCCGCGATCGCCCGTTCGCCATCGAGCTTCGTCGCACCATAGACGTTCAACGGATTTGTCGCGTCGGTTTCCGTATATGCGTCGGGTTTTGTACCGTCGAATACATAATCGGTCGAATAGTGAATCAGCGTGCCGCCATTGCTCGCCATCTCTTCGGCGAACACGCGCGGCACGTCGGCGTTCAGGCGTCGCGCGGCCTCGATCTCGGTCTCGGCCTTGTCCACCGCCGTATACGCGGCCGGGTTCACGATCAGCGACGGCTTCACGTCCCGCACGACGGCGCGCACACGATCGAGATCGGACAGGTCGAGCATCGCCCGGTCACACGCCACCACGCGGCCGAGCCCCTGCAGCGTACGCAGCAGTTCGAACCCGACCTGGCCGTTCACACCCGTCACGAGGATCGTCGGCTCGGGATTCATGCCGCCCTCACGCATAGACTTCCGCCTCGCTCAGGCGCTTGCCTGCCGCATCCTTCGGCGCCAGAACCGGCTCGCCATCGATCGGCCACGCGATCCCGATCTCGGGATCGTTCCACGCGATGCTGCGTTCGTGCTCGGGAAACCAGTAGTCGGTCGTCTTGTACAGGAACTGCGCGG
The DNA here is from genome assembly GCF_049805555.1 of Burkholderia sp. DN3021. Classification (NCBI taxonomy): domain Bacteria; kingdom Pseudomonadati; phylum Pseudomonadota; class Betaproteobacteria; order Burkholderiales; family Burkholderiaceae; genus Burkholderia; species Burkholderia sp. DN3021. Next base: position 30,708 of record NZ_JBNCAB010000067.1, read on the forward strand.
CATCCGACAGCACGACGAAGCCGTGCGCGAAGCCGGGCGGAACCCACAGTTGCCGATGGTTGTCGGCCGACAGCGTCACGCCGACCCACTTGCCGAAATTCGGTGACCCGCGACGGATATCGACGGCGACGTCGAATACCGCGCCTTCAACCACGCGCACGAGCTTGCCCTGCGCATGCTTAATCTGGTAGTGCAGCCCGCGCAGCACGCCCTTCGCCGAGCGCGAATGATTGTCCTGTACGAACACGATGCCCGGCTGCACCTGCTCCGCAAAATCGCTTGCCTTGAAGCTCTCGTAGAAATATCCGCGCGCATCGCCGAACACCTTCGGTTCAATGAGCTTGACTTCGGGCAGCACCGTTGCCGTTACTTGGATAGCCATGCGACCTGATGCGTGAGAAGGTTCCGGAGGTACTGCCCATACGCGTTCTTCGACAGCGGCTGCGCCAGTTTCAGCACTTGCTCCGCGTCGATCCATTGCCGGCGGTACGCAATCTCTTCGGGACAAGCGACGACGAGTCCCTGTCGCTTCTGCAATGTTGCGATGAAGCTCGCCGCCTCGATCAGCGAATCGTGAGTGCCCGTGTCGAGCCATGCATAGCCGCGTCCCATGATCTCGACGTTCAGCGCACCGTCCTCGAGATACCGCGAGTTGACGTCGGTGATTTCCAGCTCACCCCGCTGCGACGGCTTGATGTCGGCCGCGATGTCGCACACGCGGTTGTCGTAGAAGTAAAGGCCCGTGACCGCATAGTTCGAACGTGGCTTCGCGGGCTTTTCCTCGATCGACAGCGCACGGAACGACGCGTCGAATTCGACGACGCCGTAGCGCTCCGGATCCTGCACGTGATACGCGAACACGGTCGCACCGCTTTCCTGCGCATAGGCGTGCTCGAGCTGCTTCGCGAGATCGTGGCCGTAGAAGATGTTGTCGCCGAGAATAAGCGCAGATGGATCGCTGCCAACGAAGTCCCTGCCGATGACGAAGGCCTGCGCGAGACCATCGGGTGACGGCTGCACCGCATACCGGATGTTCATCCCCCACTGGCTACCGTCGCTGAGCATCGCCTCGAAACGCGGCGTGTCCTGCGGCGTCGAAATGATCAGTACGTCCCGTATGCCCGAGATCATCAGCGTCGACAGCGGATAGTAGATCATCGGCTTGTCGTACACCGGCAGCAGCTGCTTCGACACGACGTGCGTGATCGGATACAGCCGCGTGCCGGACCCGCCCGCGAGAATGATGCCTTTACGTGCCATCGCCCTGATCCTCAAGCGCGTTGCGCATAGTTGGTCTCGACCCACTTCCGGTACTCACCCGACGCAACTTCGTCGACCCAGACCTGGTTGTCGAGATACCAGTCGACCGTCTTCGCGAGGCCGGTCTCGAACGTCTCGGCGGGTTTCCAGCCGAGTTCGCGCTCGAGCTTGCGTGCATCGATCGCGTAACGGCGATCGTGCCCCGGACGATCCTTCACGTAGGCGATCTGGTCGCGATAGGAGCCCGAAGCTTTCGGCCGCGCGCGATCGAGCAGATCGCACAGCGTATGCACGACTTCGAGGTTCTTCTTCTCGTTCCAGCCGCCGATATTGTACGTTTCGCCCGGCTCGCCACGCGCGAGCACTTCGCGAATCGCGCTGCAGTGATCGCCGACGTACAACCAGTCGCGCACGTTCTGGCCGTCGCCGTAGACCGGCAGCGGCTTGCCCGCGAGCGCATTGGCGATCATCAGCGGAATCAGCTTCTCGGGGAACTGGTACGGGCCGTAGTTGTTCGAACAGTTCGTCGTCAGCGTCGGCAGCCCGTACGTGTGATGGTAGGCGCGCACGAGGTGATCGGCACCGGCCTTCGTCGCCGAGTACGGGCTGTTGGGCGCGTACGGTGTCGTTTCGGAGAACTGCGGATCGGTCGGCGACAGCGAACCGAACACTTCGTCGGTCGACACGTGCAGGAAACGGAACGCGCCCTTGCCGGCGGCATCGAGGTCGTTCCAGTAGGTACGGGCGGCTTCAAGCAGCGTGAATGTGCCAACCACGTTGGTCTGCACGAAATCGGCCGGGCCGTGAATCGAGCGGTCGACATGGCTCTCGGCAGCGAAATGCACGACCGCGCGCGGCTTATGCTTGTCGAACAATGCGCTCAGCGCGGCGCCGTCACAGATGTCGACGCGTGCGAACGTGTGGTTCGCACTCCCGTCGAGCGACTGCAGCGTGCGAAGATTGCCCGCATAGGTCAACTTGTCGACATTAAGCACGGCTTCGCCGAATCGACTCAGCCAGTCGAGTACAAAGTTGGCACCGATAAAACCCGCGCCGCCCGTCACCAGGATCATGAGGCTCCCTTTGGTCATACGCGGCAGGCCTCGAGCGCGTGCCGCCACAGATTCGGAAAGCGACGACGCCAGCGTGCGCGTCACTCAAGGCGGGCATTCTAACTGGTCACCGCGACTGTCAAAGTCATGAAATGCTAATTTTGTTTGGGGAAACAATGATTATAGGAAGCGGTCCTGTGTGAAAGCCACGCTGCTAACAACTTGATACAGCGCTCCGGACCCGCCACAACGCGGAAAATACATTGCAAATCAATATGTTAACTAACACACCGTTGCCGCATTTGGCACGTCGCCGCCATGCGCGCTTTTCCAGCCCGCATCAGAATTTGTAACAACTTGCCTCTCATGACCCATACCCCCATCGCCATCGGCGACATCCAAGGCTGTCATTCAGCTTTCAAGTCGCTACTACAAAAGCTTTCAGCCCCCGCCGACGCTCCTCTATGGATCGCCGGCGACGTCGTCAACCGCGGCCCGGACTCCCTCGCCGCGCTGCGCGCGCTGGTGGACCTCGGCCCGCGCGCGACCGTGGTACTCGGCAATCACGACCTCCACCTGCTCGCGGTCTCGGCCGGCCTGCGCACCGAACGCCCGGGCGACACGATCGGCGAGATCCTCGACGCGCCCGACGCTGAAGCGCTGCTCGACTGGGTCCGCCACCGCCCGTTCGTGCACGCCGAGAATGAGATGCTGCTCGTACACGCGGGCCTGCTGCCGCAATGGGACGCCACGCTCGTGCTCGAACTCGCCGACGAACTCCAGCGCGCGCTGCGTGCGCCCGACTGGCGCGACACGCTGCAGAAGCTGTACGGCAACGAGCCGAACCAATGGAGCCCGAACCTGAAGAAACGCGACCGGATGCGCGTCGCCTTCAACGCGTTCACGCGCCTGCGCTTCTGCACACCCGATGGCGCGATGGAATTCAAGGCGAACGGCGGCCCCGCCAGCGCGCCGCCCGGCTACCTGCCGTGGTTCGACGTGCCGGGGCGCCGCACGGAGGACGTGACGGTCGTGTTCGGCCACTGGGCCGCGCTCGGCCTGATGCTGCGCGACAACGTCGTCGCGCTCGATTCGGGATGCGTGTGGGGCAACCAACTGTCGGCCGTGCGGCTGACGGCCGATCCGGCGCAGCGCACGGTCACGCAGGTGCAGTGCGAAGCGTGCGGCGAGCCGGGCGGCGAGTGATTACGCGCTGAGGCGTCCGACCGGGAAGCGCCTTACCCCTCGCGCCCCGGCACCGGCTCGTCGGCCGCCCCGTCGCCTGACGCGCCGGCGCCAAGCTCGGTCGCCGGATACGCATGCTTCGCCAGCTCCGCGAGCGACTCGGCCGACGGCTTGCCGACCTTCTCCTGCATCGACGCGAGCGCGGCCGCGATCGCGTCGCGCGCCGCCGCGGACGTCGCGCGCCGGTCACCGCCCGGCGCGATCGGTTCGCACACGTACAGATGCGCGACGAGCGGGCCGCCGCGCAGCACCATGTCGAGCGACTTGCCGAGCGACAGCTCGCCCGTGTAGGCCGGCGCCACCGACTGCCGCCGCTGCGCGTCCTCATACATCAGACAAATAGGCTGCACCGCGCAGCCGGCCGATACCGCGGCCTGGAACAGGTTCGCATGGAACGGCAGCAGTTCCTGCCCGTCGGACGTCGTCCCTTCCGGAAACACGCACATCAGCCCGCCGTCGCGCAGGCGCTCGGCCATCTCGTGCATGATCCGCATCGCCTCGGTGCGCTTCTCGCGCTGCAGGAACACGGTGTCGAGCTTCTCGGCGAGCCAGCCGACGACCGGCCACTGCCGCACCTCGGCCTTCGACACGAACGGCGTCGGCCGCCACGCGTTGACCGCATAGATGTCGAGCCACGACACGTGGTTGCCGACGACGAGCGCGCTCGCGTCGAGCCGCGCGCCGTCGTTGTGGACGACGACGCGCATCCCGCAGATCCGCAGCATCTTGAGCGACCAGCGGCGCGTCATCTCGGCGCGGCGCGCGGACGTGACGTGCGAAAAACGCAGCGCGACGATCGCCATGCCGCGCAACAGGTGAAAGACGAGACGCAGCTTGCGAAGAGCAATCATGGCGAGGGTCCGGCGTGGTTCAGTGGCGCTCGAACGCGATCTGTCCGGCGACGAGCGTCGTACGCACGCAGGCGGGCAGTTCGTAGCCGAGGAACGGCGAGTTGTGGCCCTGGCTCTTCAGCGCACGCGGCTCGACGCGCCAGTGCGCACGCGGGTCGAACACGCACAGGTCGGCCGTACCGCCTTCGGCCAGACGGCCCGCCGGCAGCTTCAGCACGTCGGCCGGCGCGGACGTGATGCGGCGCAGCGCCTGCGCGAGCGGCGTGCGCGTCTCGTCCGCCCACTTCAGCGTCAGCGACAGCAGCAGCTCGAGCCCCGTCGCGCCAGGCGTCGCTTCGCCGAACGGCAGCAGCTTCTCGTCGTCGTCGACGGGCGTGTGGTCGGAGCAGATCGCGTCGATCGTGCCGTCGGCGAGCGCCACGCGGATCGCTTCGCGATCGCGCTCGCCGCGCAGCGGCGGGTCGAGCCGGAACTGCGAATCGAAATAGCCGATGTCGACGTCGATCAGGTGCAGGTGGTTCACGCCGACGTCGCAGGTCACGGGCAGCCCCTCGGCCTTCGCCGCGCGCACGAGCGCGAGGCCGGCCGCCGACGACAGCCGCGCGAGGTGCACGCGCGCGCCCGTCACGCGCATCAGTTCGAAGATCGTGTGCAGCGCGATCGTCTCGGCCGCGACCGGCACGCCGGACAGCCCGAGCCGCGACGCGAGCGCGCCGCTCGCGGCAACGCCGCCGCGACCGATGAACGCGTCGAGCGGGCGCAGCCACGTGGTGTAGCCGTAGGTGCTCGCGTACTGCAGCGCACGCAGCAGCACCTGCGTGTCGCGCACCGGCACGTTGGCATGCGTGAAGCCGACGCAGCCGGATTCGGTCAGCGCGACCATCTCGGTGATCACTTCGCCCTTGAGGCCGACGGTCAGCGCGCCGAGCGGATGGACGTTCGCCTGGCGCAGGTTGCTCGCGCGGAACTTGAGCATCTCGACGAGGCCCGGCTCGTCGAGCACGGGATCGGTGTCCGGCGGGCACACGAGGGTCGTGACGCCGCCCGCGACGGCCGCGGCCATCTCCGATGCGAGCGTCGCCTTGTGCTCGTAGCCGGGCTCGCGCAGCCGCGCGCACAGGTCGACGAGGCCGGGCGCGACGATCAGGCCCGACGCGTCGATGGTCTTCGCGGCGTTGAAATCGGCCGGCGCCGCCGCGCCGGCCTCGGCGATCGCGGCGATCTTGCCCGCCGCGACGAATACGTCGGCCTGCCGCTCGGTGCCGGCGACCGGGTCGATCAGCGTGCCGCCTTTGATATGAATCTTCATGCGCTGTCTGTGAATGCGTTGATTGCGTGAATAAGGATGCGCGAAAGCGGGCTCAGTCGTTGTTGCCGGCGACGATGCCCATCACCGCCATCCGCACGGCGATGCCGAACGTGACCTGGTTGAGGATCACCGACTGCGGACCGTCGGCGACCTGCGAATCGATCTCGACACCGCGGTTCATCGGGCCCGGGTGCATCACGATCGCGTCGGGCGCGGCGAGCGCGAGGCGCTCGGGCGTCAGGCCCCAGGTCTTGAAGTATTCCTGCGCGGACGGCAGCAGCGCGCCGCTCATCCGCTCGTTCTGCAGGCGCAGCATGATGATCACGTCGACGCCCTTCAGCCCTTCGTCGAGGTTGTTGAACACCTTCACGCCCATCTGCTCGAGGCCGCCCGGCAGCAGCGTGCGCGGGCCGATCGCGCGCACTTCCGGCACGCCGAGCGTGGTGAGCGCGTGAATGTCGGAGCGCGCAACGCGCGAATGCAGGATGTCGCCGACGATCGCCACACGCAGCTTCGTGAAGTCGCGCTTGTAGTGACGGATCGTGTACATGTCGAGCAGGCCCTGCGTCGGGTGCGCATGACGGCCGTCGCCGGCGTTGATCACGTGCACGTGCGGCGCGCAGTGCTCGGCGATCAGGTACGGCGCGCCGCTCGACGCGTGGCGCACGACGAACAGGTCGGCATGCATCGCCGACAGGTTGTTGATCGTGTCGAGCAGCGATTCGCCCTTGCTCGTCGACGATGCATTGATGTTCAGGTTCAGCACGTCGGCCGACAGGCGCGTCGCGGCGATTTCGAAGGTCGTACGCGTGCGCGTCGAGTTCTCGAAGAACAGGTTGAAGACGGACTTGCCGCGCAGCAGCGGCACCTTCTTCACTTCACGGTCCGTCACGCTGACGAACTGCTCGGCCGTATCGAGAATGTGGTTGACGATCGAGCGCGGCAGGCCCTCGATCGACAGCAGGTGCTTCAGCTCGCCGTTTTTCGTGAGCTGCGGGTTGCCCTTCAGGAAACCGTAGCGGAACCGGTCGGGGCTCGCGGCCGCCGCGGGATTGCCGGTGCGGCCAGTGGTGTCGGTGGTCATGGTGTGCGTGATTCCAACTATGCAAACGGGCCGCGGTGCAAACCAGCGGCCCGGGATACGGTTTCGCGTGTCGTTCAGGCGCCCTGCGCCTCGACGCACAGCGTGAACTGCGCGGCATCGTCGCGCGCGAGCACGAGCGTCGCACCGGCCGGCACGTCGAGCGCGCCGCCCGCGAAACGCGCGGCGACCGGCAGCTCGCGGCCGCCGCGGTCGGCGAGCACCGCGAGCTCGACTGCGGCCGGACGGCCGTAGTCGAACAGTTCGTTGAGCGCCGCGCGCACGGTGCGCCCGGTGTACAGCACGTCGTCGACGAGCACGATGCGCGCGCCGTTGACATCGAACGGCAGCGACGTCGGGCTGGCCTGGCTGTGCAGCCCCTTCTTCGCGTAGTCGTCGCGATGCAGCGCGACGTTCACGACGCCGAACGCCGGCGCGCCGAGATCGCGCGCGAGGCGCTCGGCAAGCCACGCGCCGCCGCTGTAGATGCCGGCGAGCCGCGGGCCGCCCGGTTCGGCGAAAGCCGTGCCGTACGCGGCGCGGATCTGGTCGAGCAGGACGCGGTAAAGCGCCTCGGCGTCAATGGTGCTCATGGTCGGACAATTGATCGAGATACTGTTGAAGGATGACGCGCGCGGCCTCGGCATCGAGCATCTCGGCGCGTGCGCGGCCGCGCACGTTGCGCTCGCGCAGCCCGGCCTCGGCCTCGACCGACGAATAGCGCTCGTCGACCCACGTGACGGGCAGCCCGAAGCGGCCGTTCAGCTGGTTGCCGAAGCGCTTGGCCTGCTGCGTCATGTCGTGCGGCGTGCCGTCCGGATGCATCGGCAGGCCGACGACGAGCGCGTCCGGCCGCCATTCGGCCAGCAGGTCGCCGACCGCCTTGAAGCGGTGTTCGCGGTTCAGGTTCTGGATCACGACGAGCGCGCGGGCCGAACGCGTCAGCGCATTGCCGATCGCGACCCCGATTCGCTTTTCGCCGTAGTCGAACGCCAGGAGCGTCGCATCGCGCGCGCTCGCGCCACTCATGCGTGCCCTGCTTCGCCGGACAGCATCGACGAGCTGACGCCGAGCAGGCCGAGCGCGGCTTCGAAGCGCTCCTCGGCCGGCGTGTCGAACACGATGCGCGGATCGGCGGCGACCGTCAGCCAGCCGTTGCGGGAAATTTCTTCCTCGAGCTGCCCTGCGCCCCAGCCTGCATGGCCGAGCGTCAGCAGGAAGCGCTTCGGGCCGGTGCCCGTCGCGACCGCCTCGAGCACGTCCTTCGACGTCGTCATCTCCAGCCCGCCGTCGACGGACATCGACGAGTTGTAGCTCGCGCCCTCGACCGGCTCGTGCAGCACGAAGCCGCGCTCGGTCTGGACCGGGCCGCCGAAGTACACGGGGATGTGCAGCAGCGGCTCGATGTCGAGCTTCAGGTCGATGCGGTTGAACAGCGATTCGAGGTCGATGTCGGTTGGACGGTTGATGACGAGGCCGAGCGCACCGCGCTCGCTGTGATCGCAAAGGTAGACCACCGTTCCCGAGAACGTCGGATCGGCCATGTTCGGCATGGCGATCAGGAACTGGTTGGTGAGGTTGATGCGATCGGAAGGCTTTGACATGGTTTGAATTTTAGCAAAGACGCCGCGGCCTGACCGGGCCGCGATCAACAAGCAACGCCGCGCCGCGCTGGCAACGGCGCGCGCGGATCACATGGCACTCTAACACGCGCGCGGGCGCTGTCGGCAGCGTGTTGCGGGCCCGTGCGGCAAGGGTCGCCACCGTGTGTCCGTCCCCTTGTTCGTCAGGTCCGTCCGAGCGCCGTGCCGAGCGCTTCGGACGCCGCGGTCAGGTCCGGCGGCGCGACGCCGGCTGCGATCTTCAGCAGCGCCGCGCGCAACATGTCGGACGCGTGACCGTGCGCGTCGAGGCCGCCGTCGGCGAGCGGTACGCCGTGCGCGGCACGGCGCCACGCGAGGCCGAGCGTGTCGGCCAGCAGCGCCGCGTGGCCGAGCCC
>NZ_JBNCAB010000068.1:0-39336 GCF_049805555.1 Burkholderia sp. DN3021
GGCCGAAGCCGCGCGCGTCGAGCCGACGTTCGGAGGCGCGGCGCCTGCGGACATGCCGGCCGATCTGCAGGCCGAGGCGACCGGTGCCGACCTGTCGCCCGAGTCGGCCGAACCGGCCGCCGGTGAAGAAGCGGTGCCTGCCGCCGCGCACGAACCGGCCGCCGAACCGGCCGAGTCGTCCGAACCCGTGCTGCCGGCCGCGACGACGATCTCGTCGACGCCGCCCGCGATCGTCGACCGCCGGATCGACTGCATCGTGCCGATCCGCCTCGCCGGGCCGCTGCCGGGCGACAAGATCCTGCCGGCCGCGCAGCGGCTGCGCCGTGCGGGCAGCAAGCCCGTGCACATCGAAGGCAAGCCGGAAGGCGGCCAGTGGGAGCTGCTGCAGAACGGCGTGCGCTACGAAGAGTTGCGCGCGGCCGCGCAGCTCGCGAACCGCAGCGGCGCGCTGAACGAGCTCGAATTCTCCGAATTCGTGACGGGCGTTCAGCAGTTCGCCGACACGATCGACGGCGCACCGGAATTCCCGGACATGATGGAGACGGTGGCGATGGCGCGCGAGCTCGACGCCTTTGCCGCGCAGTGCGACGCGCAACTGTCGATCAACGTGATGTCGGACGGCGCGCCGTGGTCGGCGAACTACGTGCAGGCGGTCGCATCGCAGGACGGGCTGCTGCTGTCGCGCGACGGCACGCGTTTCGTGAAGCTCGACGCGAAGCAGAACCCCGTGTTCATGCTGCAGTTCGGCGATACGAACTTCCTGCGCGACGACCTCACGTACAAGGGCGGCAACATGATCACGCTGGTGCTCGACGTGCCGGTCGCCGAAGAGGACATCCTGCCGTTCCGGCTGATGTGCGATTACGCGAAGTCGCTGTCCGAACGGATCGGCGCGCGGGTCGTCGACGATTCGCGCCGGCCGCTGCCGGAGTCGACGCTGCTCGCGATCGAGCAGCAGTTGATGAAGCTGTACGCGAAGCTCGAGGAAGCCGGCATTCCGGCCGGTTCGCCGGTCACGCGCCGCCTCTTCAGCCAGTAACGCGATGGCGCGGACGGCGGGCTTCGGTGCCGTCGTCCGTCGCTGCGGCGCACATCTTTCGTGTGCGCTGCAGCACGCTGATCCGGCGCGCATTGCACGCCCCGCCGCGGCGTCAAACTGAGATAATCGGACATCCGATTTTCTCAGAACGAATCTGCCGCCAGCATGGCCCGAACCCAAGCCGAACCGCCAGCCAGCCAGCCCGACGCGCGCGCCGCGTGGCTGCGCGACCAACTCGAGCGGGCGAACTACGCCTATTACGTACTCGACCAGCCGGATCTGCCCGACGCCGAATACGATCGGCTGTTCCGCGAACTGCAGCAGCTCGAAACCGACCATCCCGAACTCGTGACGCCCGATTCGCCGACGCAGCGCGTCGGCGGCGAAGCGGCCGGCGGCTTCACGCCGGTCGTCCACGACGCGCCGATGCTGTCGCTGAACAACGGCTTCGCCGACGAGGACATCGTCGCGTTCGACAAGCGCGTCGCCGATGCGCTCGACAAGACGACCGATCTCGCCGGCTCGGTGACGGAGCCCGTCGAATATGCGTGCGAACTGAAGTTCGACGGCCTCGCGATCTCGCTGCGCTACGAGCGCGGCGTGTTCGTGCAGGCGTCGACGCGCGGCGACGGCACGACGGGCGAGGACGTGACCGAAAACGTGCGCACGATCCGCTCGATTCCGCTGAAGCTGAAGGGCGCGAACGTGCCGGCGGTGCTCGACGTGCGCGGCGAGGTGCTGATGTTCAAGCGCGATTTCGCACGCCTGAACGAACGCCAGCGTGCGGCCGAGCAGCGCGAATTCGCGAACCCGCGCAATGCGGCGGCCGGCAGCCTGCGCCAGCTCGACTCGAAGATCACCGCGCAGCGTCCGCTGTCGTTCTTCTCGTACGGCATCGGCGTGCTCGACGGGATGCCGATGCCCGACACGCACAGCGCGCTGCTCGACTGGTACGAAGCGCTCGGCCTGCCCGTGAATCGCGAACGCGCGGTCGTGCACGGCGCCGACGGATTGCTCGGCTTCTTCCGCAAGATCGGCGAGAAGCGCGAGTCGCTGCCGTACGACATCGACGGCGTCGTCTACAAGGTCAACCGGCGCGACGAGCAGGAGCGTCTCGGCTTCGTGTCGCGCGCGCCGCGCTTCGCGCTCGCGCACAAGTTCCCCGCACAGGAAGCGCTGACGAAGCTCGTCGCGATCGACGTGCAGGTCGGCCGCACGGGCGCGATCACGCCGGTCGCGCGGCTCGAACCGGTGTTCGTCGGCGGTGCGACCGTGACCAACGCGACGCTGCACAACGAGGACGAGGTGCGCCGCAAGGACATCCGGATCGGCGATACCGTGATCGTGCGACGCGCGGGCGACGTGATCCCCGAGGTGGTCGGCGCGCTGCTCGACCGGCGCCCGGACGATGCGGCCGAATTCGTGATGCCGACCGAATGCCCGGTGTGCGGCTCGAAGATCGAGCGCCTGCCGGACGAGGCGATCGCGCGCTGCACGGGCGGCCTGTTCTGCCCGGCGCAGCGCAAGCAGGCGCTGTGGCACTTCGCGCAGCGCCGCGCGCTCGACATCGACGGGCTCGGCGAGAAGATCATCGACCAGCTCGTCGAGCTGAATCTCGTGCGTACGCCGGCCGACCTGTTCAATCTCGGTTTTGCGACGCTCGCCGAACTCGACCGGTTCGCCGAGAAGTCCGCACAGAATTTGCTCGACTCGCTCGAGAAGGCGAAGCACACGACGCTCGCGCGCTTCATCTACGGGCTCGGCATCCGCCATGTCGGCGAATCGACCGCGAAGGATCTCGCGAAGCATTTCGGCTCGCTGACGCCGATCATGGATGCATCGATCGACGAACTGCTCGAAGTCAACGACGTCGGCCCGATCGTTGCCGAGTCGCTGCACCAGTTCTTCGCGGAAGAGCACAACCGGACCGTGATCGAGCAGTTGCGCGCGCCGGGCAAGGTTACGTGGCCTGAAGGGCCGCCCGCGCCGAAGGCGCCGCAGGGCGTGCTGGCCGGCAAGACCGTCGTGCTGACGGGCACGCTGCCGACGCTCACGCGCGATGCGGCGAAGGAGATGCTCGAAGCGGCGGGCGCGAAAGTTGCGGGCTCGGTATCGAAGAAGACGGATTACGTGGTCGCGGGCGCCGAAGCCGGCAGCAAGCTCGCGAAGGCCGAGGAACTCGGCATCCCCGTGCTGGACGAAGACGGACTGCACCAACTCCTGGAGGGCAATACGCCATGATTCGCGAGATCCTGAAGATGGGCGATCCGCGCCTGCTCGAAATCGCCAAACCGGTCGAGCGGTTCGATACACCCGAGCTGCACGAGATCGTTGCGGACATGTTCGAGACGATGCACCATGCGAACGGCGCCGGGCTGGCCGCGCCGCAGATCGGCATCGGGCTGCAGCTCATCATCTTCGGCTTCGGCAACAACAACCGCTACCCGGATGCGCCGCCGGTGCCCGAGACCGTGCTGATCAACCCGAAGATCGAGTACATGCCGCCGGACATGGAAGAGGGCTGGGAAGGCTGCCTGTCGGTGCCGGGCATGCGCGGTGTCGTCAGCCGCTACGCGAAGGTGCGCTACAGCGGCTTCGACCAGTTCGGCGCGAAGATCGATCGCGTCGCCGACGGTTTTCACGCGCGCGTGGTCCAGCATGAATACGATCACCTGATCGGCAAGCTGTATCCGATGCGGATCACCGACTTCACGCGCTTCGGCTTCACCGAGGTGCTGTTCCCGGGGCTCGATCCGGCGGAAGACGACTGACCGGGCACGCGGGGCGGCCGGCCGGCGTGCTGCCGGCACTCGTTTCGCGATGTTCGACGGCAACAAAAAACCCGCTTGCGCGGGTTTTTTGTTGCGTGGCGCACGTCGCGTGCCCGCTGTCAGAACGTCTCGTCGGCCGACAGATAGCGCCATTGCCCCTGCGGCAGCGCGCCGAGCATCACGCGGCCCATCCGCACGCGCTTGAGGCCGACTACGTCGAGACCGACCAGTTCGCACATGCGGCGGATCTGGCGCTTCTTGCCTTCGCGCAGCACGAAACGCAGTTGCTCGCCGTTCTGCCAGCTCACCATTGCGGGCTTCAATGCGACGCCGTCGAGCTCGAGGCCGTGGCGCAGCTTCGCGAGCGATTCCGCGGGGAAGTGCTGGTCGATGTCGATGAGCCGTTCGCCGAAGCGCACGCGCACCAGGTACTCCTTGTCGATGTCCGACTGCTCGCCGATCAGCTGCTTCGCGATCCGGCCGTTCTGCGTCAGCACGAGCAGGCCGGTGGAATCGATGTCGAGCCGGCCGGCCGGTGCGAGCGCGTGCAGGTGCTGCGGCGAGAAGCGCAGCGGCGAATGGTCGCCGCTCCAGTGGTTCCCGCGCGTGATCAGCACGGCCGCGGGCTCGTAGCCGTCTTCCGCCTGACCCGATACATAGCCGACCGGCTTGTGCAGCAGGATCGTCACCTGCGCGGCCTGTGCGGCGCTTGCGCGCTCGTCGATCTCGATTTTCTGGTCGGCGCGCACCTTGGTGCCGAGCGTGTCGATGCGTTCGCCGTCGACGAGCACCCAGCCCTTTTCGATCCACTCGTCGGCTTCGCGGCGCGAGCACATGCCGAGTTCGGACATCCGCTTCGACAGGCGCATCAGGCCCGTTTCGTCACCGTAATCGGTGTCGGCAGCCTGGCGCTTGACGGGTTGTGAGGTCTTCAGGCCCGCGCCGGATGTGCGGCGCTCGCCGTCGCGGGCGGGGCGGGCCGGACGGTCACCGAAGCTGCGTTTCGCGCCTTCGCCGGCTGCCTTGTCGCGATAGGGCGTGCGCTTGGCGTCGTCAGCGCCTGCGCGGCGCGGGCGCGCATCGTCGTCGCTGCGACGGGGCGGGCGGTCGGACGACGTACGGCGATCGCCGAAGCCGCGTTTCGCGCCTTCGCCGGCTGCCTTGTCGCGATAGGGCGTGCGCTTGACGTCGTCAGCGCCTGCGCGGCGCGGCCGTGCATCGTCGTCGCTGCGGCGGGCCGGGCGGTCGGACGACGTACGGCGGTCGTCGAAGCCGCGTTTCGCGCCTTCGCCGGCTGCCTTGTCGCGATAGGGCGTGCGCTTGGCGTCGTCAGCGCCTGCGCGGCGCGGGCGTGCATCGTCGTCGCTGCGACGGGGCGGGCGGTCTGACGACGAGCGGCGGTCATCGAAGCTGCGCTTCGCGCCTTCGCCGGCTGCCTTGTCGCGATAGGGTGCGCGCGTGCCGCCTTCTGCGCCTGCGCGGCGCGGCCGTGCATCGTCGTCGCTGCGACGGGCCGGGCGATCGGACGACGTACGGCGGTCATCGAAGCTGCGCTTCGCGCCTTCGCCGGCTGCCCTGTCGCGATAGGGTGTGCGCTTTGCGTCGTCAGCGCCTGCGCGGCGCGGCCGTGCGTCGTCGTCGCTGCGACGGGGCGGGCGGTCTGACGACGAGCGACGGTCGTCGAAACTGCGCTTGGCGCCTGCGCCGATTGCGTTGTCACGATAGGGCGCGCGCGCGCCGCCTTCGGCACCCGCGCGGCGCGGCCGTGCATCATCGTCGCTGCGACGGGGCGGGCGCGAGTCGGGCTTGCCGTCAGCGCTGCGATAGCTGCGTTCGGTACCGCCGTCGCGCGGCGCACGCTTGGCCGTTGCGCGATCCGCGCCCGGGCGCTCGGCGCCCGCGGCACCGCGCGGCTTGAACGTGCGTTCGCCGGCGGCTGCCGGGCCCGACGCCTTCTTCGGGCGGGCCGGCTTGTCTGTCGCGGGCGGCGCAGCGGGACGCACCGCCTTGCGGGCGACGAGGCTGCCGGAGCGGACAGGTGCGCGGGTCGGCGACGCCGGCCGCGGATTCTTGACGGTCAATTTGGTGCGCATAAACGCTGGGATTCATTCAGACTGCGATCGCACGCAGCAATTCGGTTTCGAGCTGGATCTGCAGGCGGTTGTCGGACAAGCCGGCGCCCGCGAGCAGGAAGATGTCCTCGACGCGTTCGCCGAGCGTATTGATCCGCGCCGCGTGGACGCCGATCCGATGCTCGGCGAGTACGCGCGCGATCGAATAGAGAAGGCCCGGCCGGTCGTTGGCGGACACGGACAGGATGTAGTACTGACCGCGCTCGTCGGCCCGCAGGTCGACGCGCGGCGTGATCGGAAAGGTTCGGGACAGCCTCGACAGGCGGCCCTTGGACGGTTCCGGCAGCGGTGCGGTTTCGGCGAGCCGCGTTGCGAGCTGCTGTTCGACGAGATTCGCGATGTCGCGGTACCGCACGTCGCGTTCGGTCTGCGTGACGATGAAGTTGTCGAGCGCGTAGCCGTGCCGCGTCGTGCTGACGCGTGCGTCGAGCACCGACAGCCCGTTGCGGTCGAAATACGCGCAGATGCCCGCGAACAGGTCGGGGCGGTCCTTCACGTACACGAGCACCTGCAGCGCGTCGCCGATCGGCGACGGCCGCGCGCGGACGATCGCGGTTTCGGCGTTCACGTGCCGGTACAGCACACGCGTCTGCCATGCGATATCGGCCGCATCGTGACGCAGGAAGAAGCCGACGTCGAGCTGATCCCACAGTGCGCGGTGCGCGTCGTCGGGCACGGTCTCGAGGCGCAGCAGCGCGAGCGCCTGTTCCTGCCGCGACTTCAGCTCCGAATGCGCGTCGGGGTTCGCGCCGCCGAGCACCGCGAGCGTGATGCGGTACAGATCCTCGAGCAGCTTGCCCTTCCACGTGTTCCACACCTTCGGGCTCGTGCCGCGGATATCGGCGACGGTCAGCAGGTAGAGCGCGGTGAGGCGCCGTTCGTTGCCGACGAGTTCGGCGAAGCGCTTGATGACTTCGGGGTCGCTCGTGTCCTGCTTCTGCGCGACCTGGCTCATCGTCAGGTGATGCTGGACGAGCCACACGATCAGCGCCGCGTCGTCGCCGGCGATCTCGTGTTCGCGGCAGAAGCGCCGCGCATCGGCCATCCCGAGCGTCGAGTGGTCGCCGCCGCGGCCCTTCGCGATGTCGTGGAACAGCGCCGCGACATACAGCACCCACGGACGGTCGAAGTTGCCGATCAACTGGCTGCAGAACGGGTATTCGTGCGCATGCTCGGCGACCGCGAAGCGGCGGATGTTGCGCAACACCATCAGGATGTGCTGGTCGACCGTGTACACGTGGTACAGGTCGTGCTGCATCTGGCCGACGATGCGGCGGAAGTTCAGCAGATAGCGGCCGAGCACGCTCGTCTGGTTCATCAGCCGGAACGCGTGCGTGATCCCTTCGGGCTGTTGCAGGATCCGCATGAACGTGTGGCGGTTCTGCGGATCGCGGCGCCACGCGTTGTTCATGATTTCGCGCGAGTTGTACAGCGCGCGCAGCGTGCGCGCGGACAGGCCTTTCACGCCGCGGGTCGTTTCGTACAGCAGGAACGCTTCGAGGATCGCATCGGGATGGCGTTCGAACACGCCGTCGTCGACGATCTCGAGCATCCCCTGCTTCTCGACGAAGCGGTCGGGCGACAGCACACGCGTGATACCGCTCGTCGCGGGGAAGAGCTGCGCCTCGATGTTCTGGATCAGGATCGTCGCGAGCTGCGTGACGGCTTTCGCGGCCCAGTAATAGCGGCGCATCAGTTGCTCGCTCGCGCGCTTGGCCTGCGTCGGCTGGTAGCCGAAGCTCTCGGCGGCCTGCGTCTGCAGGTCGAAGACGAGCATGTCCTGGCGGCGGCCGGCGATCACGTGCAGCCGTGCGCGCAGCGTCTTCAGGAAACCCTCGTTGCGGCGCAGCTCGCGCGCTTCACGATCGGTGATGAGGCCGCGCGTGTCGAGCTCGCGCCAGCTGCTGCCGAAACCCGCCGCGCGCGCGATCCATAGGATCGTCTGCAGGTCGCGCAGCCCGCCGGGGCTTTCCTTCACGTTCGGTTCGAGGCTGTACGGCGTGTCCTGGAACTTCGCGTGGCGCTGGCGCATCTCGAGCACCTTCGCGGTGAAGAACGCGCGGGCGTCGAGCGCCTCGTGGTAGCGCACCGTGAAGCGCTCGAACAGCGCGGTGCTGCCGACGATGCGGCGCGCTTCCAGCAGCGAGGTTTGCACCGTGACGTCCTGCGATGCTTCCTCGATGCATTGCGCGACCGTGCGCACGCTGCTGCCGATCTCGAGGCCGAGATCCCATGCCATCCCGATGAAACGCTCGATGCGCGGGTCGAGCGCCGGGTCGTGCGCATCGGGCAGCAGTACGAGGATGTCGACGTCGGAATAAGGGGCGAGCTCGCCGCGCCCGTAGCCGCCGACGGCGATGAGCGCGAGCGTCGCCGGCAGCCCGCAATCGTCCCACACGCGCTTCAGTGCGTCGTCGGTGAGTTTCGACTGCGCGTGCATCAGCGACGCGACGTTCGTCGCGCGGCGAAAGCGCTCGAGCATGTCGGCCTTGGCGGCCTTGAATTCGGCGCGCCGCGACAGTGCGTCGGGCGAGGGGGCGGCGTGAGCGCTCATGGGCGGCCGTTCAGGTGGGGGCGGGGCGGGCTGGCGCGACGGCGCTCAGACTGCTGCGGCCGGTTGCGCGAACACGGGGCGCGCCGGCGTGCCGGCCGACACGGTCAGCACGTCGTAGCCGGTTTCGGTGACGAGCACCGTATGCTCCCACTGCGCGGACAGGCTGCGGTCGCGCGTCTTGACCGTCCACTGGTCGGGCATCGTGCGGATGTCGCGCTTGCCGGCGTTGATCATCGGCTCGATCGTGAAGATCATCCCGGGCTTCAGCTCGATGCCCGTGCCCGGACGGCCGTAGTGGACGACCTGCGGATCCTCGTGGAACACCGTGCCGATGCCGTGGCCGCAGTATTCGCGCACGACGCTGTAGCCCTGCGCTTCCGCATGCTTCTGGATCGCGTGGCCGATGTCGCCGAGGTGCGCGCCGGGCTTGACCTGGTCGATGCCGAGCCACATGCACTCGTAGGTGGTCTGCACGAGGCGCTTCGCGAGGATCGAGCCCTCGCCGACGATGAACATCCGGCTCGTGTCGCCGAAGTAGCCGTTCTTGATCACGGTGATGTCGATGTTCAGCGCGTCGCCGTTCTTGATCACCTTCTCGCCAGGAATGCCGTGGCAGATCACGTCGTTGACCGAAATGCAGGTGGCCTTCGGGTACGGCGGATAGCCGGGCGGCTGGTAGTTCAGCGGCGCGGGGATCGTGCCCTGTTCGTTGAGCATGAACTCGTGGCAGAGGCGATCGAGTTCGGCGGTCGTGACGCCCGCGACGACGTGCGGCGTGATGAAGTCGAGCACTTCGCTCGCGAGACGGCAGGCGACGCGCATCTCGGCGATATCGTGTTCGTTTTTGAGCGTAATAGTCATCGAGGTATGCCTGGAATGCGGTGAATTGATGGATTATCGCACCTTATGGCGGGCGTCGCAGCCCCTGCCGGCCGCGCCGATGCGGGTTTTCGCGGATTGTCCGGCCGGCTGCCGCACGGCAAGCGAAAGTGGCGGGCGACTTGAGAGCCGACAAATCGGCGTGCTATACTCTTTGGCTAAGTCGATATCCAAATGCCGAGTTTGTCCCATGTTGGGGCGGCATCGCGGTGACAGGCTTACGGCACGGGCGTTTTGCACGTGCCGAATCGCAAGCCGGCGCAACCAGGGTGCCGGCCGCGCAGAATTCGTTGCCTTTCGGAGTAATTCGGGGCAGGTTCGCGCGGCGGTACGGCGGCCGGCTTAAGACCCAACCCTCGTGGAGAATTCACATGGCAGTTACGATGCGCCAAATGCTGGAAGCGGGTGTCCACTTCGGTCACCAGACGCGCTTCTGGAACCCGAAGATGGCACCGTTCATTTTCGGTCACCGCAACAAGATTCACATCATCAACCTCGAAAAGACGCTGCCGATGTTCACGGACGCACAGAAGTACGTGCGCCAGCTGGCAGCGAACCGCGGCACGATCCTGTTCGTCGGCACGAAGCGCCAGTCGCGCGACACGATCGCCCAGGAAGCGCAGCGCGCGGGCATGCCGTACGTCAACGCACGCTGGCTCGGCGGCATGATGACCAACTTCAAGACGCTGAAGGTGTCGATCAAGCGCCTGAAGGACATGGAAGCGGCCGTCGAATCGGGCGAAACCGAGAAGATGAGCAAGAAGGAAGCGCTGCTGTTCGAACGTGAAATCGCCAAGCTGCAGAAGTCGATCGGCGGCGTGAAGGACATGGGCGGCATTCCGGACGCAATCTTCGTCGTCGACGTCGGCTACCACAAGATTGCCGTCACCGAAGCGAACAAGCTGGGCGTGCCGGTCATCGCCGTGGTCGATACGAACCACTCGCCGGAAGGTGTGGACTACGTGATCCCGGGCAACGACGACTCGAGCAAGGCAGTCGCGCTGTACGCGGAAGGCGTGGCCGACGCGATCCTGGAAGGCCGTGCGAACGCGGTCAACGAAGTGGTCCAGGCAGCGCGTGGCGACGACGAGTACGTCGAGGAAAACGCGTAACTGGCCCCGAGCCGGCGCAAAAAGGGGGCTCTCAACAGGCCCCCTTTTTTTAAGCTTGTGCGCCGGACCTGATCGCGCCGAAGCGGCGCGGGTCCGGAAACGAATCTCGGCCGTTCGCGTCCAAGCGGGCGGCGTTGTGAATACAGACTCAAGGAGCGAATGATGGCGGCAATTACCGCAAGCATGGTGGCAGAACTGCGCGCAAAGACCGACGCACCGATGATGGAGTGCAAGAAGGCGCTGACGGAAGCCGACGGCGATCTGGCCAAGGCTGAAGAGCTGCTGCGCGTCAAGCTCGGCAACAAGGCGAGCAAGGCGGCATCGCGCGTGACGGCCGAAGGCGTCGTCGCATCGTTCGTCGGCGGCAACGCAGGCGCGCTGGTCGAACTGAACTGCGAAACCGACTTCGTCGCGAAGAACGACGACTTCCTCGCATTCTCGAAGACGGTCGCCGAACTCGTCGCGACGCAGAACCCGGCCGACGTGGCCGCGCTGTCGGCACTGCCGCTCGAGGGCTCGACGGTCGACGCAGTGCGCCTGGCGCTGATCGGCAAGATCGGCGAGAACGTGTCGATCCGCCGTTTCGTCCGCTTCGAAACCGCGAACAAGATCGCAACGTACCTGCACGGCGCGCGCATCGGCGTGATCGTCGAGTACACGGGTGCGGACGAGCAGGTCGGCAAGGACGTCGCGATGCACATCGCGGCAATGAAGCCGGTCGCGCTGTCGTCGGCCGACGTGCCGGCCGAGCTGATCGAGACGGAGCGCCGCGTGGCCGAGCAGAAGGCTGCGGAATCGGGCAAGCCGGTCGAGATCGTCGCGAAGATGGTCGACGGTAGCGTCCAGAAGTACCTGAAGGAAGTGTCGCTGCTGAACCAGACGTTCGTGAAGAACGACAAGCAGACGATCGAGCAGATGCTGAAGGCAGCGGATTCCGCGGTGCAGAAGTTCGCGCTGTTCGTCGTCGGCGAAGGCATCGAGAAGCGCCAGGACGACTTCGCCGCCGAAGTGGCCGCGCAAGTCGCAGCAGCAAAGCAGCAGTAAGCAGTCAGGCAGTACCCGCGGCGGGCGTCCGCTCCGCCGCGGCCGGCGCCGCCGCCGGCCGGCCGGGAACCCCGGTCCGACCGTCGGCGCTTGCCCGAATCAGTATTTCGCCCCTACAGTTCGTGGTTGTCATCCTCTCGTCGCTCGGAAGCCCCTATGTCCAATGCCTATAAACGCGTCCTCCTCAAACTCTCCGGCGAAGCGCTGATGGGCGACGATGCCTTCGGCATCAATCGCGCGACGATCGAACGGATGGTGGCCGATATCGCCGAAGTCGTGCGTCTCGGTACGCAGCTGGCGGTCGTGATCGGTGGCGGTAATATTTTCCGCGGTGTCGCGGGCGGCGCGGCCGGCATGGATCGCGCGACCGCCGACTACATGGGGATGCTCGCGACGATGATGAACGCGCTGGCGCTGCAGGACGCGATGCGCCACGCCGGCATCGAGGCGCGCGTGCAATCCGCGCTGCGGATGGACCAGGTCGTCGAGCCGTACATCCGGCCCCGCGCGATCCGCCAGCTCGAGGAAGGCCGCGTCGTGATCTTCGCGGCCGGCACCGGCAACCCGTTCTTCACGACGGACACCGCCGCGGCACTGCGCGGTTCGGAAGTGGGCGCCGAGGTCGTGCTGAAGGCGACCAAGGTCGATGGCGTATATTCTGCCGATCCGAAGAAGGATCCGTCGGCCACGCGCTACACGACGATCAGCTTCGACGAGGCGATCAGCCGCAACCTGCAGGTGATGGACGCGACGGCGTTTGCGCTGTGCCGCGACCAGAAGCTGCCGATTCGCGTGTTTTCGATCAACAAGCCGGGCGCGCTCAAGCGCATCGTGCTGGGCGAGGACGAAGGTACGCTCGTCCACGTGTAAACTCCCGCGGATGCGGGCATTGGCCGTGGCGCGCAAGATGCGCCGGGCAGCGCCCGCGTTCTTTGAAGGTTTGAAGGTTCGGAGGTTGAAATGAGTGTCGCTGATACCAAGAAGGGCGTCGAGCAAAAGATGCAGCGCTCGATCGAAGCGTTCAAGAACGATCTGGCAAAGATCCGTACGGGCCGTGCGCACACCGGTCTGCTCGATCATGTGCAGGTCGACTACTACGGGTCGATGGTGCCGATCTCGCAGGTCGCGAACCTGACGCTGGTCGACGCGCGCACGATCGGCGTGCAGCCGTGGGAAAAGAACATGGTCGCGAAGGTCGAGAAGGCCATTCGCGAAGCCGATCTGGGCCTGAACCCGGCAACGGCCGGCGACCTGATCCGCGTGCCGATGCCCGCGCTGACGGAAGAGCGCCGCCGCGAGCTGACGAAGGTCGTCAAGAGCGAAGGCGAAACGGCCAAGGTCGCGATCCGCAACCTGCGCCGCGACGCGAACGAAGCGCTCAAGAAGCTCGTGAAGGACAAGGAAATCTCGGAAGACGACGAGCGCCGCGCGAGCGACGACGTGCAGAAGCTGACCGACAAGCACGTTGCCGAAATCGACAAGCTCGTGCAGACCAAGGAAGCCGAGATCATGACGGTCTGACGACCGTCCTCGCGCGCCGCCTTCTTCCCGCATTACTGTCTCAACGGCCATGACCTATACCAGCTCTACCGTTCGCGTGCCTGACGTCGGCGTCGTGCCGCGTCACATCGCGATCATCATGGACGGCAACGGCCGTTGGGCAACCGAACGCCGCTTGCCGCGCGTCGCGGGGCATACCCGCGGCGTCGATGCCGTGCGGGCGGTGGTCGAAGGCTGCGCGCGCGCCGGCGTCGAATACCTGACGCTGTTCGCGTTCAGTTCGGAAAACTGGCGCCGGCCGAACGACGAAGTGTCGTTCCTGATGCGGCTCTTCATCACCGCGCTCGAGCGCGAGGTGGGCAAGCTGCATGCGAACGGAATCCGCTTGCGTGTGGTCGGCGATCTCGAGCGCTTCGAGCCGCGCATCCGCGAACTGATTCGCCGCGCCGAGACCAAGACGGCGCGCAACACCCGTCTTACGCTCACCATCGCTGCCAACTACGGCGGCCGGTGGGACATCCTGCAGGCGACGAAGAAGCTCGTCGAGCAGGCCGTGCGCGAGGGTCGCGAGGTCGAAGTGACCGAGGACGCATTCGCGCCGCACCTGGCGATGGCCTATGCGCCGGAGCCCGATCTCTTCATCCGCACCGGCGGCGAGCAGCGCGTCAGCAACTTCCTGCTGTGGCAGCTCGCGTACGCCGAATTCTATTTCACCGACAAATACTGGCCGGATTTCGACGGCGCGGCACTGGCCGACGCGATGGCGTCGTATACCGAGCGCGAGCGCCGTTTCGGGCGCACGAGCGCGCAGCTCGAACCGCAATCGCAGAACGCCGACTCCCTTTCATGCTGAAAACCCGTGTGATCACGGCGATCGTGATGCTGGCAGTGCTGCTGCCGGTGACGCTGTTCGCGCCGCTCGCCGCGTTCGGCGCGCTGATCGGCGTCGTGCTCGTGTTCGCCGCATGGGAATGGGCGCGCCTGCTGAAGCTCGGCGGCGCCGGCCCGGTCGTTTATGCGGTCGTCGCGGCGCTCGCGCTGGCGGCCACCACGCCGCTCGGCATCGATGCGACTGCATCCCGTCCCCTTTTCATGGCGGCCGGCGTGTTCTGGCTGCTGGTCGGCCCGTTCGCGCTGCGGCGCAAGCCCGAACTTGCAGGCGGCGTCTGGCGGCCGTTCCTGCTGGCGGCCGGGGTGATCGTGTTCGCGGCCTGCTGGCATGCGCTCGTCGCGGCGCGCGCGCAGGGCGTGCCGTTCGTGCTGTCGCTGCTGCTGGTCGTCTGGCTGGCCGATATCGGCGCATACTTCGCGGGCAAGGCCTTCGGAAAGCGTAAACTGGCCATTACGATCAGTCCCGGCAAGAGCTGGGAAGGCGCGATCGGCGGCTGGCTTGCGGTGATGGTCGTCGCCGGTGTCGCGACGGCCGCGCATGCTTTCGAGCCGACCCTGTTTTCCGCATTCGCCGTGCGCTACGGAATGCCCGGTGCGTGGGCCGCGCTGACGCTGCTGGTTGCGTACAGCGTGATCGGCGACCTGTTCGAGTCGCTGCTGAAGCGGCAGGCCGGTGTGAAGGATTCGAGCGGACTGCTGCCCGGCCATGGCGGCGTGCTCGACCGTGTCGACGCGCTGCTGCCGGTGCTGCCGCTCGCGATGCTGCTGCTTGGTTAAACCATTATCTCTGTTATGCAAAAACGTCTGACATTGCTCGGTTCCACGGGCTCGATCGGAGACAGCACGCTCGACGTGGTCGCGCGCCATCCCGAGCGATTCACGGTCTACGCGCTGACCGCGCACCGCAACGGCGACAAGCTCGTCGAGCAGTGCCTGCGCTTCGCGCCTGAAGTGGCGGTGGTCGGCGATGCCGCGACGGCCGCGCACGTCGAAGCGAAACTGCGCGCGGCGGGCAGCAAGACGACCGTGCTGCACGGGTCGCAGGCGCTCGTCGACGTGTCGACGAGCGACGGCTGCGACACGGTGGTCGCGGCGATCGTCGGCGCGGCAGGCCTCGCGCCGAGCCTCGCGGCCGCGCGTGCCGGCAAGCGGATCCTGCTCGCGAACAAGGAAGCGCTCGTGATGTCGGGCGCGATCTTCATGGACGCCGTGCGCGACCATGGCGCGATCCTGCTGCCGGTCGACAGCGAGCACAACGCGATTTTCCAGTGCATGCCGCGCGATGCGGGCGAGCACGGCGGGATTTCGAAGATCATCCTGACCGCATCGGGCGGCCCGTTCCGCACGCGCGAACCGGCCACGCTCGTCGACGTGACGCCGGACGAGGCGTGCAAGCACCCGAACTGGGTGATGGGCCGCAAGATCTCGGTCGATTCCGCGACGATGATGAACAAGGGTCTCGAGGTGATCGAGGCGCACTGGATCTTCGGGCTGCCGGGCGACCGGATCGACGTGCTGATCCATCCGCAGAGCGTGATCCATTCGCTCGTGTCGTACCGCGACGGATCGGTGCTCGCGCAGCTCGGCAACCCCGACATGCGCACGCCGATCGCGCATGCGCTCGCGTTTCCCGATCGCGTCGATGCGGGCGTCGACCAGCTCGACCTCGCGCAGATCGCGCAGCTGTCGTTCGAGAAGCCCGATTACGCGCGCTTCCCGTGCCTCGCGCTCGCGTTGAAGGCGCTTGAGGAAGGCGGCATCGCGAGCGCCGCATTGAACGCGGCGAACGAAGTTGCGGTCGAAGCGTTTCTCGAGCGCCGGATCGGCTTCATGGCGATCGCGGCGACGGTCGACGCAGTGCTCAACGCGCTGCCGAACCGTGCACCCGACGGGCTCGACGACGTCCTGGCGGCGGATGCCGAGGCACGCCGCCTCGCCGCCGCGATCATTGCAAAAGCGCCTGCGCCCCGCGTGGAGCGTACTGTCTGAATGGAGTGCTCATGAACGTGCTGGTCGAACTGATCGCGTTTGCGGTGGCGATCGGGGTGCTGGTCGTCGTGCATGAGTACGGACATTATCGCGTCGCGCGCTGGTGCGGCGTGAAGGTGCTGCGTTTCTCGATCGGCTTCGGCCAGCCCGTCGCGCGCTGGGTCAGCCGCAGGACGGGCACCGAGTGGACGCTGTCCGCGCTGCCGCTCGGCGGCTACGTGAAGATGCTCGACGAGCGCGATCCGGGCTCCGGCATCAAGCCGGAGGAGCTCGGCCAGGCGTTCAACCGCCAGTCGGTCTACAAGCGCATCGCGATCGTCGCGGCGGGGCCGATTGCGAACTTCCTGTTGGCAATCGTGCTGTTTTCCGTCGTATTCGCGTCCGGCGTGACCGAGCCGGCCGCGATCGTCGCGCCGCCGGCCGCCGGCACGGTGGCGGCTCGCGCGGGCTTCGACGGCAGCGAGACGATCGTGTCGATCCGCAACGTGCGCGTGGGCGATGCGCAGGGCGGCGAGTCGGAGCCGGTGCGGTCGTGGTCGGACCTGCGCTGGAAGCTGCTGGCGGCCGCGTTCGATCATCGCGAGATCGTGCTCGGCGCGCGCGATGGCAGCGCGACGTTCGATTTCCGCGTCGACCTCCGCAATGTTCCCGAAAGTCAGCTCGACGACGATTTCATGACGCACCTGGGCTTCGAGGCCGGCGGCGGCACGCTGTCGGTCGCGTCGGTGCAGCCCAGCAGCGCGGCGGAGCAGGCGGGCCTGAAGGCCGGTGACAAGCTGGTCGCGCTCGACGGCAAGCCGATCGGCGGCGCGTCGCGCTTCATCGATTCCGTCAAGCACCATGCGGGCAAGGCGCTCGACCTGCGGATCGAGCGCGACGGCGCCGCGCAGACGGTATCGATCGTGCCGCAGATGCAGCGCGACGACGAATCGGGGCAGCAGGTCGGCCGGATCGGCGCGGCGCTGTCGATGCACACGCCGTCCGTCGACGTGCGCTACGGGCCGATCGAGAGCCTGCGGCTCGGCGTGCACCGCACGTGGGACATCTCCGTGTATTCGCTGCGGATGTTCGGGCGGATGATCACGGGCAATGCGTCGCTGAAGAACCTGTCCGGCCCCGTGACGATCGCCGACTACGCGGGCAAGAGTGCACGGCTCGGTCCGTCGGCGTTCCTGTCGTTCCTCGCCCTTGTCAGCATTAGCCTTGGCGTCCTGAACTTGTTGCCGATTCCCGTTTTGGACGGGGGGCATCTGTTATATTATGCGGTTGAAGCCGCGACCGGGAAAGCCGTCTCGGAGCGCTGGCAACTGATTCTGCAAAGAGCCGGGTTGATCTGCATCGTCGTGTTGTCGGCGATCGCGCTGTTCAACGATCTGGCTCGGCTAATCCATTTCTGAAGCGTCAGGCGGCCGCCGCTGGGCAGTCGCCCGATTTGATGCAGCTTAAATATTGGGGATGCATGTTGTTCAAACCTCATCGCTTTGTACCTAAGACAGTTGCAGCGGCCGCGCTCGCCGCGCACGGCCTTGCGGCGCATGCAGCGGCACCGTTCGTGGTGCAAGACATCAAGATCGAGGGGCTGCAGCGCGTCGAAGCGGGTTCGGTGTTCGCCTATCTGCCGATCAAGCAGGGCGATACCTTCACGGACGACAAGGCATCCGAAGCAATCCGCGCGCTGTACGCGACGGGCTTCTTCAACGACGTGCGCATCGCCACGCAGGGCAACGTCGTGATCGTGCAGGTGCAGGAGCGTCCGGCGATCGCGTCGATCGACTTCACCGGCACGAAGGAATTCGACAAGGACAACCTGACGAAGGCGCTGCGCGCCGTCGGTCTCGCCGACGGCCGCTACTACGACAAGGCGCTCGTCGACAAGGCGGAGCAGGAGCTCAAGCGCCAGTACCTGACGCGCGGCTTCTACGCGGCCGAAGTCAAGACGACGGTCACGCCGGTCGACGCGAACCGCGTATCGATCCTGTTCGCGGTTGCCGAAGGCCCGAGCGCGAAGATTCGCCAGATCAACTTCATCGGCAACAAGGCGTTCAAGACGAGCACGCTGCGCGACGAGATGCAGCTGTCGACGCCGAACTGGTTCTCCTGGTACACGAAGAACGACCTGTACTCGAAGGAAAAGCTGACGGGCGACCTCGAGGCCGTGCGCTCGTACTACCTGAACCGCGGCTACCTCGAGTTCAACATCGAGTCGACCCAGGTGTCGATCTCGCCCGACAAGAAGGACATGTACCTGACGGTCACGCTGCACGAAGGCGAGCCGTACACGGTGTCGGGCATCAAGCTGTCGGGCAACCTGCTCGATCGCGAGGCCGAACTCAACAAGCTGATCAAGATCAAGCCGGGCGACCGCTTCTCGGCCGAAAAGCTGCAGCAGACCACCAAGTCGATCGTCGACAAGCTCGGTGAATACGGCTACGCGTTCGCGGCCGTCAACGCGCAGCCGGACATCGATCAGGCGAACCACAAGGTGAACCTGAACCTCGTCGTCGATCCGAGCCGCCGCGTGTACGTGCGCCGCATCAACGTCGTCGGCAACACGCGCACGCGCGACGAAGTGGTGCGCCGCGAAATGCGCCAGCTCGAAAGCTCGTGGTTCGATTCGAACCGCCTCGCGCTGTCGAAGGACCGCGTGAACCGTCTCGGCTACTTCACCAACGTCGACGTGACGACGGTGCCGGTCGAAGGCACGAACGACCAGGTCGACGTGAACGTGAAGGTCGACGAAAAGCCGACCGGCGCGATCACGCTGGGCGCCGGCTTCTCGTCGACGGACAAGGTCGTGCTGTCGGCCGGCGTGTCGCAGGACAACGTGTTCGGTTCGGGTACCAGCCTGTCGGTGAACGTCAACACCGCGAAGAGCTACCGCACGCTGACCGTCACGCAGGTCGACCCGTACTTCACGGTCGACGGCATCAAGCGGATCACGGACGTCTACTACCGGACGTACCAGCCGCTCTACTATTCGACGAGCTCGAGCTTCCGGATCATCAGCGCGGGCGGCAACCTGAAGTTCGGCATCCCGTTCTCGGAAGTCGACACCGTCTACTTCGGCGCGGGTTTCGAGCAGAACCGTCTCGACGTCGATTCGAACACGCCGCAGAGCTACCAGGATTACGTGAACCAGTTCGGCCGCGTGTCGAACACGGTGCCGCTGACCGTCGCGTGGTCGCGCGACGCGCGCGACAGCGCGCTGATTCCGAGCCGCGGTTACTTCACGCAGGCGAACATGGAGTACGGCGTGCCGGTCGGCAAGATCCAGTACTACAAGGCCGACCTGCAGGCACAGTACTACTATTCGTTCTCGCGCGGCTTCATCCTGGGCCTGAACCTGCAGGGCGGCTACGGTAACGGTATCGGCAACCCGTACCCGATCTTCAAGAACTACTACGCGGGCGGTATCGGCTCCGTGCGTGGCTACGAGCCGAGCTCGCTGGGCCCGCGCGACACGAAGACGAACGATCCGATCGGCGGTTCGAAGATGCTGGTCGGCAACATCGAGCTGACGTTCCCGCTGCCGGGCACCGGCTACGACCGCACGCTGCGCGTGTTCACGTTCCTCGACGGCGGTAACGTGTGGGGCAACGCGCCGGGCGGTACGAGTACGGGCGCCAACGGCCTGCGTTACGGCTATGGTGTGGGTCTCGCGTGGATCTCGCCGATCGGCCCGCTGAAGCTGAGCCTCGGCTTCCCGCTGCAGAAGCACGAAGGCGACCAGTACCAGAAATTCCAGTTCCAGATCGGGACGGCGTTCTGACCGAACGCATGACAACAGCAACGAGAGGGTAATTTTGCTAACCGGTAAGTTTTCGAAACGAGTGATGTGCGCGCTGACCGTTGCGCTGGCCCTGGGCGCGGCGACGGTTCACGCACAGGACGTCGCCCGCATCGCGGCGGTCAATTCGGATCGGATCCTGCGCGAGTCGGCGCCCGCGAAGGCGGCGCAGACGAAGCTCGAAGCCGAGTTCGCGAAGCGCGACAAGGATCTGCAGGATCTGGCGGCGCGCCTGAAGTCGATGTCCGATTCGCTGGACAAGGGCGGCACGTCGCTGTCGGCGGCCGATCGCGCGCAGAAGCAGCGCGATCTCGCTCAGCTCGACACCGATTTCCAGCGCAAGCAGCGCGAGTTCCGCGAAGACCTGAACCAGCGTCGCAACGAGGAACTGGCGGCCGTGCTGGAGCGAGCGAACAAGGTCATCAAGCAGATCGCCGAGCAGCAGAACTACGACCTGATCGTGCAGGAAGCCGTGTACGTCAGCCCGCGCATCGACATCACCGACAAGGTGCTCAAGGCGCTCGCGTCCGGCTCGGCGAACTGAACGGAGCAGACGACGAATGGCATTGACGCTTGAGGAACTCGTAAAGCGGTTCGGCGGCGAGATCGCCGGCGACGCACAGTGCAAGGTGAGCGGGCTCGCACCGCTCGACCAGGCAGGCCCTCAGCAACTCGCGTTCCTCGCGAATCCGAAGTACCTGTCGCAGGTCGAGTCGACCCGCGCAGGCGCGGTGCTGATCGCACCGAAGGATCTGGAAAAGCTGGGCGCGGCCGCTAGCAGTCGCAATTTCATCGTGACGCCGAATCCGTACGCGTACTTCGCGCGCGTCGCGCAGATGTTCATCGACCTGGCCGCGCCGCCGCGCGCCGCCGGCGTGCATCCGAGCGCGACGATCGATCCGGCCGCGAAGGTCGCCGCGAGCGCGGTGATCGGCCCGCACGTGACGGTCGAGGCCGGCGCGGTGATCGAGGACGGCGTGCAGCTCGACGCGAACGTATTCGTCGGCCGCGGCACGACGATCGGCGCAGGCTCGCACCTTTATCCCAACGCATCGGTGTACCACGGCTGCAAGGTCGGACCGCGCGCGATCGTCCATGCGGGCGCGGTGATCGGCTCCGACGGCTTCGGCTTCGCGCCGGATTTCGTCGGCGACGGCGACGCCCGCACCGGCAGCTGGGTCAAGATCCCGCAAGTCGGCGGCGTATCGATCGGCCCGGACGTCGAGATCGGCGCGAACACGACGATCGATCGCGGCGCGATGGCGGACACCGTCATCGAGGAATGCGTGAAGATCGACAACCAGGTGCAGATCGGTCACAACTGCCGGATCGGCGCCTATACCGTGATCGCCGGCAGCGCGGGCATTGCGGGCAGCACGACGATCGGCCGCCACTGCATGATCGGCGGCGCGGCCGGGATTGCCGGCCATGTGACGCTCGGCGACTACGTCATCATCACCGCGAAGTCGGGCGTATCGAAGTCGCTGCCGAAGGCCGGCATCTATACCAGCGCGTTCCCGGCCGTCGACCACGGCGAATGGAACAAGAGCGCCGCGCTCGTGCGCAACCTCGACAAGCTGCGCGACCGCATCAAGGCGCTCGAAGCCGCGCTCGCCGCCCAGGGCGGCACGGACGCCTGAGCGCGCCATGCGAGACCACCGACCGGGCACGGCCAGCGCAACCGGCCCGGTTTGTCAGACTGGGCCGCATGGCGGCCCGCTTCAGCCTTTGCATCACCACCGCGCAGCCTCTGCGTGAGACGAACCATCATGAGCACTGAAAAAATCAATCTCGACATCCACAAGATCCTCACGCTGCTGCCGCATCGCTACCCGATTCTGCTCGTCGATCGCGTGCTCGAACTCGAGCCGCACAAAGGGATCAAAGCGCTGAAGAACGTGTCGATCAACGAGCCGTTCTTCCAGGGGCACTTCCCGAAGCGGCCGGTGATGCCGGGCGTGCTGATCCTCGAGGCGCTCGCGCAGGCCGCGGCGCTGCTGACCTTCGCGGAAGAGCAGCCGAAGGATCCGGAGAACACGCTGTATTACTTCGTCGGAATCGACGGCGCGCGCTTCAAGCGCGTGGTCGAACCGGGCGACCAACTGATTCTGAACGTGACGTTCGAACGCTACATCCGCGGCATCTGGAAGTTCAAGGCGGTGGCGGAAGTGGACGGCAAGGTGGCGGCGGAAGCCGAACTGATGTGCACGGTCAAGACGGCCGACGCGGCGCCCTGAGCGACGCGGCACGCATGGGCAACGCAACGCGACACATCACATCGAGAGGCAACGGCGCATGACCAGGATTCATCCCACCGCGATTGTCGAATCGGGCGCGCAGATCGACGAATCGGTCGAGATCGGCCCGTACGCGATCGTCGGCCCGAACGTCACGATCGGCGCGCGCACGACGATCGGCTCGCACAGCGTGATCGAAGGCCACACGACGCTCGGCGAGGACAATCGCATCGGCCATTACGCATCGGTCGGCGGCCGTCCGCAGGACATGAAGTACAAGGACGAGCCGACGAAGCTCGTGATCGGCAACCGCAACACGATCCGCGAATTCACGACGATCCACACGGGCACGGTGCAGGACGTCGGCGTGACGACGCTCGGCGACGACAACTGGATCATGGCCTATGTGCATATCGGCCATGACTGCAGCGTCGGCAGCCACGTGATCCTGTCGAGCAACGCGCAGATGGCCGGCCACGTCGAGATCGGCGACTGGGCGATCGTCGGCGGGATGTCGGGCGTTCACCAGTTCGTGCGCATCGGTGCGCACTCGATGCTGGGCGGCGCGTCGGCGCTCGTGCAGGACATTCCGCCGTTCGTGATCGCGGCAGGCAACAAGGCCGAGCCGCACGGGATCAACATCGAAGGGCTGCGCCGGCGCGGTTTCTCGCCCGACGCGATTTCGGCGCTGCGCAGCGCGTACCGCCTGCTGTACAAGAACGGCCTGTCGCTCGAGGAAGCGAAGGTGCAGTTGCGCGAGCTGGCGGAGGCGGGCGGCGACGGCGATGCGCCGGTGAAGGCGCTCGTCGAGTTCATCGACGCGTCGCAACGCGGCATCATCCGCTAAGCGATGCCGTTTCCGACCAATCAGCTCCGGCTCGCGATGGTGGCAGGCGAGCCATCGGGCGACCTGCTCGCGGCGTCGCTGCTCGGCGGGCTGCGCGAGCGGCTGCCCGAATCGGCCCAGTACTACGGGATCGGCGGGCCGCGGATGATCGCGCAGGGCTTCGATTCGCACTGGCAGATGGACAAGCTGACCGTGCGCGGTTATGTCGAGGCGCTGGGCCAGATTCCCGAGATCCTGCGGATTCGCGGCGAGCTGAAGCGGCAGGTGCTCGCGGAGCGGCCGGCCGCGTTCATCGGCATCGACGCGCCGGATTTCAACTTCAGCGTCGAACAGGCCGTGCGCGACGCGGGCATCCCGTCGATCCACTTCGTGTGCCCGTCGATCTGGGCATGGCGCGGCGGCCGGATCAAGAAGATCGCCAAGTCCGTCGATCACATGCTGTGCCTGTTCCCGTTCGAGCCGGCGATTCTCGACAAGGCAGGCGTCGCGTCGACCTACGTCGGCCATCCGCTGGCCGACGAGATCCCGCTCGAGCCCGACACGCACGGCGCGCGCATCGCGCTCGGCCTGCCCGCGGACGGTCCCGTGATCGCGGTGCTGCCGGGCAGCCGGCGCTCGGAGATTGCGCTGATCGGCCCGACGTTCTTCGCGGCGATGGCACTGATGCAGCAGCGCGAGCCCGGCGTGCGGTTCGTGATGCCGGCGGCGACGCCCGCGCTGCGCGAGCTGCTGCAGCCGCTCGTCGACGCGCATCCGCAGCTCGCGCTGACGATCACCGATGGCCGCTCGCAGGTCGCGATGACGGCCGCCGACGCGATCCTCGTGAAGAGCGGCACCGTCACGCTGGAAGCCGCGCTGCTGAAGAAGCCGATGGTGATCTCGTACAAGGTGCCCTGGCTGACCGGGCAGATCATGCGCCGGCAGGGCTACCTGCCGTATGTCGGCTTGCCGAACATCCTGGCGGGGCGCTTCGTCGTGCCCGAGCTGCTGCAGCATTTCGCGACGCCCGAGGCGCTCGCCGATGCGACGCTCACGCAGCTGCGCGACGACGCGAACCGCCGCACGCTGACCGACGTGTTTACCGAAATGCATCTTTCGCTGCGGCAGAACACGGCCGCGAAGGCGGCCGAAGCGGTCGTGCGCGTGCTCGAACAACGCAAGGGGCGCGCATGACGGCAGTACGTGCACCGCGCCGCCGCGCGTCGAGCGACGTGCAGGGCGGCTTCGACTTCAGCCGGCCCGACGAGATCGTCTGCGGTGTCGACGAAGCCGGCCGCGGCCCGCTCGCGGGGCCGGTGGTGGCCGCGGCGGTGATTCTCGATCCGGCGCAGCCGATCGACGGGCTCGACGATTCGAAGGCGCTGTCCGCGAAGAAGCGCGACGTGCTGTACGACCTGATCGTCGCGCGTTCGCGCGCGTATTGCGTTGCGTCGGCAAGCGTCGACGAAATCGATACGCTGAACATCCTGCACGCAACGATGCTTGCGATGAAGCGGGCCGTCGAAGGCCTGTCGGTCCTGCCGACGCTCGCGCAGATCGACGGCAACCGCTGCCCGACGCTGACGGTGCGTGCCGAGGCGATCGTCAGCGGCGATGCGCTCGTACCGAGCATCTCGGCCGCGTCGATCCTCGCGAAGGTCACGCGCGACCGCATGCTCGTCGACCTGCACGAACGCTTCCCGGTGTACGGTTTCAACGTGCATGCGGGTTACGGCACCGCGAAACACCTTGCCGCGCTGCGCGAGCACGGCCCGTGCGAAGCGCACCGGCGCTCGTTCGCGCCGGTTCGGGCGGCACTCGACCTGATTCGATGAAAAGCATTACTTCCCGTGACAACCCGCTGTACAAGCGCCTGAAGGCGCTCGCGGGTTCGACGCACCATCAACGCCGCGGCGGCCAGGCGCTGCTCGAAGGATTCCATCTCGCGAGCGCGTACCTCGATACGGGTGCGACGCCCGAGCTGTGCGTGGCGACCGAAGGCGCGCTCGGCCACGCCGAGGCGCAGGCGATCGTCGCGCGCATCGACGCGCAGCGTGTCGTCATGCTGCCCGATGCGCTGTTCGGGCAGTTGTCGAACGTCGTCAACGGCGTCGGGTTCCTGCTGCTCGCCGACCGGCCGGCGCAACCGCTGCCTGAGCGCGTGACGCACACGTCGGTCGTCCTCGACGGCGTGCAGGACGCCGGCAACGTCGGCTCGATCCTGCGCAGCGCCGCGGCGGCCGGTGTGCGCCACGTGTTCTGTGCGCCGGGCACGGCCTACGCGTGGTCGTCGAAGGTGCTGCGCTCGGGCATGGGCGCGCATTTCCTGCTGTCGATCCACGAGGACGTTGACGCCGCGGCGCTCGCCGAACGCCTCGACGTGCCGGTCGCGCTGACCGATTCGCATGGCGCGCAGGCGCTCTACGACTGCGACCTGTCGGGGCCCGTCGCATGGGTGTTCGGCAACGAGGGCGCCGGCGTATCGGCGTTCTGGCGCGATGCGGCCACGCATCGCGTGACGATTCCGCAGCCGGGCGGGATGGAGTCGCTGAATGTTGCGGCAGCAGCGGCGGTCTGCCTGTTCGAGCAGGTGCGACAGCAGCGGCCTGCGTGACACCCCACGCAAGCATTCCCCGCACCACGAAAAAGGCCGCGTTCGACGCGGCCTTTTTGTTTTTCCGGCGGCGGCCGAGCGGCCGCAAGCGCGCCGGCGCTCAGTACGACTGCCGGTCGAGGCGGATTTCCTGCAGGATCGTCGTCGCGATTTCCTCGATCGACTTGTGCGTCGACGACAGCCACTTGATCCCTTCGCGACGCATCATCGCTTCGGCCTCGTTGATCTCGAAGCGGCAGTTCTCGGGCGCCGCGTACTTGCTGCCCGGCCGCCGCTCGTTGCGGATCTCGGACAGGCGCTGCGGGTCGATCGACAGCCCGAACAGCTTTTCGCGGTGCGCGGAGAGCGCCGACGGCAGCTTGCCGCGTTCGAAGTCTTCCGGAATCAGCGGATAGTTCGCGGCCTTCACGCCGTACTGCATCGCGAGATACAGGCTCGTCGGCGTCTTGCCGCTGCGCGACACGCCGACGAGGATCACGTCGGCCTCCGACAGGTTGCGGTTCGACTGGCCGTCGTCGTGCGCGAGCGAGAAGTTGATCGCCTCGATCCGCGTCTTGTATTCCTCGGTGTCCGCGTTCTGGTGGCCGCGGCCCATCGCGTGGCTCGACTTGAGCTCCAGCTCCTGCTCGAGCGGCTCGACGAAGCGCTGGAACATGTCGAGCACGAGCGCGTTCGAGCGCTTGACGATGTCGTTCGACTCGCTGTCGACGAGCGTCGTGAACACGATCGCGCGGCGGCCGTCGTGCACGGCGGCCTCGTTGATCTTCTCGACGGTCGCATAGGCCTTGTCGAGCGAGTCGACGAACGGCACGCGCACGAGACGGAATTTCTGGTCGAACTGGGAGAGGATCGAATGCGCGAAGGTTTCGGCAGTAATCCCGGTGCCGTCGGAGACGATGAAAACGGTAGGCAGCATGAATCTGGGCGTCGAACGTGAAGGGCGGTTGCACGGGGCGGCTGGAGGTTCGCCTCCAGACACAGTGACAAGGTCGCGCCACATCCGGCAGCCGGCACGGTAGAATAGCGGCAACCTGTTGGATAAGCAATTGCGGGGGCAGCGCGCGAACGGCGCTCGTGGCCCGGCCGCGCGATCCCAAAATTCCCGGCAAGTTTGGCGATTTGTCTGCAAATATCGCCCTTCTGCCGGGATTTTTGCAAATCGGGTCGGAAGGTTTTCCGCCGCTGCGATTGTTTATCTAACAGGTTGCGCAAGACGCGCCGCACCTTTTTGCAAGCGCCCGCGTCCAAGCCCACTTGCGCGATCGAGCATTTTTTTCACACTTAGGGGCTTGTATGACTAACGCAGCAAACGTCGCAAAGGACCAGGCGTATGTAATTCCGTTCGAGCAGTTGCGGATGACCGATGTGGAGATCGTCGGCGGCAAGAATGCGTCGCTCGGCGAGATGATCAGCCAGCTTTCCGAAGCTGGCGTTCGCGTGCCCACCGGTTTCGCCACGACCGCGCTCGCCTTCCGCGATTTCCTCACGCACAACGACCTTACCGACCGCATCGCCAAGCGTCTCGAGTCGCTCGACATCGACGACGTGAAGGCGCTCGCCGAAGCCGGTGCCGAAATCCGCAAGTGGATCGTCGACGCGCCGATGCAGGCGCGCCTCGAGCAGGAAATCCGCGCGCAGTTCGAAGTCCTGAAGAACGGCTCGCCGGGCGAGCTGTCGTTCGCCGTGCGCTCGTCCGCGACCGCGGAAGACCTGCCCGACGCATCGTTCGCCGGCCAGCAGGAGTCGTACCTGAACGTCGTCGGCATCGAAGACGTGCTCGACCGCATGCAGCACGTGTTCGCGTCGCTGTATAACGACCGCGCGATCTCGTACCGCGTGCACAAGGGCTTCACGCACGCCGAGGTCGCTCTGTCGGCCGGCGTGCAGCGCATGGTCCGCTCGGACGTCGGCGCCGCCGGCGTGATGTTCACGATCGACACCGAATCGGGCTTCAAGGACGCCGTGTTCATCACGTCGAGCTACGGCCTGGGCGAAACCGTCGTGCAGGGCGCGGTGAACCCGGACGAGTTCTATGTGTTCAAGACGACGCTCGCCCAGGACAAATACCCGATCATCCGCCGCTCGATCGGCTCGAAGCTGATCAAGATGGAATTCACGCAGCCGGGCGAGCCGGGCCGCGTGAAGACGGTCGACGTGTCGCACGAGCAGCGCAACCGCTACTCGATCACCGACGAGGACGTGATCGAGCTGGCGAAGTACGCGGTCATCATCGAGAAGCACTACCAGCGTCCGATGGACATCGAGTGGGGCAAGGACGGCCGCGACGGCAAGATCTTCATCCTGCAGGCACGCCCGGAAACGGTGAAGAGCCAGGCGAGCGGCAAAGCCGAGCAGCGCTTCAAGCTGAAGGGCCAGTCGCAGGTTCTCGCGACGGGCCGCGCGATCGGCCAGAAGATCGGCGCGGGTCGCGTGCGCGTGATCCAGGATCCGTCGGAAATGGAACGCGTGCAGCCGGGCGACGTGCTGGTTGCCGACATGACCGACCCGAACTGGGAGCCGGTGATGAAGCGTGCAGCCGCGATCGTCACGAACCGTGGCGGCCGGACCTGCCACGCGGCGATCATCGCGCGTGAGCTCGGCGTGCCGGCGGTCGTCGGCTGCGGCGACGCAACCGACGTGCTGAAGGACGGCGCGCTCGTCACCGTGTCGTGCGCGGAAGGCGACGAAGGCAAGATCTACGACGGCCTGCTCGAGACGGAAGTCACGGAAGTGCAGCGCGGCGAACTGCCGGAAATCCCGGTCAAGATCATGATGAACGTCGGCAACCCGCAGCTCGCGTTCGACTTCTCGCAGCTGCCGAACGGCGGCGTGGGCCTCGCGCGTCTCGAGTTCATCATCAACAACAACATCGGCGTTCACCCGAAGGCGATTCTCGAGTACCCGAACATCGACCAGGACTTGAAGAAGGCCGTCGAGAGCGTCGCGCGCGGCCACGCGTCGCCGCGTCAGTTCTACGTCGACAAGCTGACGGAAGGTGTCGCGACGATCGCCGCGGCGTTCTATCCGAAGCCTGTGATCGTGCGCCTGTCCGACTTCAAGTCGAACGAGTACAAGAAGCTGATCGGCGGTTCGCGTTACGAGCCGGACGAGGAAAACCCGATGCTGGGCTTCCGCGGCGCGTCGCGCTACATCGCTGAAGACTTCGCACCGGCGTTCGAGATGGAGTGCCGTGCATTGAAGCGCGTGCGCGACGAGATGGGCCTGACCAACGTCGAGATCATGGTGCCGTTCGTGCGTACCGTGAAGCAGGCGGAACGTGTCGTCGGCCTGCTCGAGAAGTTCGGCCTGAAGCGCGGCGACAACGGCCTGCGCCTCGTGATGATGTGCGAAGTCCCGACCAACGCGATCCTCGCCGAAGACTTCCTGCAGCACTTCGACGGTTTCTCGATCGGCTCGAACGACCTCACGCAGCTCACGCTCGGCCTCGACCGCGACTCGGGCATGGAACTGCTGGCGGTCGACTTCGACGAACGCGATCCGGCCGTCAAGTTCCTGCTGAAGCGTGCGATCGATACCTGCCGCAAGATGGGCAAGTACGTCGGCATCTGCGGCCAGGGCCCGTCCGATCACCCGGACTTCGCGCAATGGCTGGCCGACGAAGGCATCGCGTCGATCTCGCTGAACCCGGACACGATCATCGATACGTGGCAGGCGCTCGCCAACCGGAAGTAACGGCCGGTAACGCACCTTCGGCGAAAGCGCGGGTCCGCCGCGCTTTCGTTGAAGGCAAAATGCAAGGTTCATGCTATAAACACCCCGGTAGGCGCCGGGGTGTTTTTGTTTGTCGGGCACGCCCCAAGCGTGCCGACCGCCCCCTCGGGGGGGCGGTGAACGTGTCGATCCGGAGTAGCGCTTCAGCGCGTACTCCGGTCCCATGCAACACAAGTGAGCGTGGGGGCGTTTTCTGGAGGCCGCAATGATGTCGGGGCATCTGTTCTGGTGGGTCGCGGTGGGTGTGCTGGTCGTGGCCGAGTTGCTGACGGGCACGTTCTATCTGCTGATGATCGCGCTCGGCTTTCTCGCGGGCGGGTTGCTGCAACTGGCGGGTTTCGCGCCGCACGTGCAGTTCGGCGCGGCGGCCGTGGTCGCGATCGTCGCGATGATCGTGCTGCGCCGTTCGGGGCTCGGCCGCAAGCAGAAGCGCGACACGTCGACGAATCCCGACGTCAATCTCGATATCGGTGCGACCGTCACGGTCGACGCGTGGCGTGACGGTCGTGCGCGCGTGCAGTATCGCGGCGCCGACTGGGACGTCGAGCTCGCGAACGGCGAGCGCGACGATGCGCACGTGTATCAGGTAAGCGCCGTGCGCGGCAACTGTCTCGTGGTCGTGGCGAAACCCGCGGGCTGATCGTCCGCCGATACAACAAGGAGGGAATAGTTCATGGATTCGCTGATCATCTGGGTTGTCCTGCTCGTCATCGCGATCGTGATCGTGTCGAAGACGGTGAAGATCGTGCCGCAGCAGCATGCGTGGGTGCTCGAGCGCTTCGGCCGCTATCACGCGACGCTGTCGCCCGGTCTCAATATCGTGCTGCCGTTCGTCGATCGCATCGCGTACCGGCACGTGCTGAAGGAAATTCCGCTCGACGTGCCGAGCCAGATCTGCATCACGCGCGACAATACGCAGCTTCAGGTCGACGGCGTGTTGTATTTCCAGGTGATGGACCCGATGAAGGCGTCGTACGGGTCGAGCAACTTCGTGCTCGCGATCACGCAGTTGTCGCAAACGATGCTGCGCTCGGTAATCGGCAAGCTGGAGCTCGACAAGACCTTCGAGGAGCGCGACTTTATCAACCACAGCATCGTGTCGGCGCTCGACGAGGCCGCGGCGAACTGGGGCGTGAAAGTGCTGCGCTACGAGATCAAGGACCTGACGCCGCCGAAGGAGATCCTGCACGCGATGCAGGCGCAGATCACCGCCGAGCGCGAGAAGCGCGCGCTGATCGCCGCGTCCGAAGGCCGCAAGCAGGAGCAGATCAACCTCGCGTCGGGCGCGCGCGAGGCGGCGATCCAGAAGTCCGAAGGCGAGCGGCAGGCCGCGATCAACCAGGCGCAGGGCGAGGCCGCCGCGATTCTCGCGGTGGCCGAGGCGAACGCTCAGGCGATCCAGAAGATCGCGAGCGCGATTCAGTCGCAGGGCGGGATGGACGCGGTGAACCTGAAGGTCGCCGAGCAGTATGTCGGCGCATTCTCGAATCTCGCGAAGCAGGGCAATACGCTGATCGTGCCGTCGAACCTGTCGGATCTCGGTAGCGCGATCGCATCGGCGATGTCGATCGTCAAGAACGCGTCGCCGGCCGCGGGCGGGAAGGGCTGAGCGGGAGCCTGACGCGCAGGCGACCGCCGGGTGCGATCGGCATGCGGCGAATCGTCGCGCAGCCGGGCGGCCCGGATGATGTCCGTCGGTTGCCGGCCGGCCCGTATCGTCAACCGAATCGGCGCGGCATCCGGAATCCCGCCGCCCGCGTCCGGTCGCCGATATGTGCGAATCACGCTTTACAAAGCAACACGGCCCGCTTCGAGCGGGCCGTGTCGTTTGCGATGCGCGTCGCGCGCGTCAGGTGCCGGCGCGCATGATGCGCGCCTTCTCGCGTTCCCAGTCGCGCTTCTTCTCGGTTTCGCGCTTGTCGTGCAGCTTCTTGCCCTTTGCGAGCGCGATGTCGCACTTCACGCGGCCGCCCTTGTAGTGGAAGTTCAGCGGCACGAGCGTGTAGCCGCGCTGCTCGACCTTGCCGATCAGTTTCTTGATTTCCTCACGGTGCAGCAGCAGCTTGCGCGTGCGAACCGGGTCCGGCTTGATGTGCGTCGAGGCTTCGGGCAGCGGGCTGATATGGGTGCCGATCAGGAAGATCTCGGCGTTCTTCACCACGACGTAGCCTTCCTTGATCTGGCCGCGCCCGGCGCGCAGCGCCTTGACTTCCCAGCCCTCCAGCACGAGCCCCGCCTCGTAGCGTTCCTCGATGTGATAATCGAAGTGCGCCTTCCTGTTGTCGATGATGCTCATGAATGGATTGGGCCAACTCGTTTAAAATCACGATTTTAGCAAAGCGGGGCGAGAATCGCCCGGCTTGCGTTCCCACCTTGAGCGATGCCGCGCGATTTATGGCAGATGTCCAGAAAACCGTATTGATCCGTCATTCGGCGGAACAGATGTTCGACCTCGTCACCGACGTGGCCGATTACCCCAATTTCCTGCCCTGGTGCGGCGGCGTCGAGATTCGCCGTCAGGACGACAGCGGGATGGAAGCGCGCATCGATATCAACTTCAAGGGCATCAAGCAGCATTTCGCGACGCGCAACACGCAGCAGCGTCCGACGCGGATCGACATGGAGTTCACGGACGGCCCGTTCAAGAAGTTCACGGGCTCGTGGCGCTTCACCGCGCTGCGCGCCGATGCTTGCAAGATCGAATTCGCGCTGCACTACGAGTTTTCGAGCATCCTGCTCGAGAAAATCATCGGGCCGGTGTTCAGCCACATCGCGAACACGTTCGTCGATTCGTTCGTGAAGCGCGCGGATCAGCGCTACGGGAAGGGGTGACGCGATGCTGTCGATCGAAGTCTGCTATGCGCTGCCGGACCGCCAGACGCTGATTCGGGTGTCGCTGCCCGAAGGCGCGACCGTTCGCTCGGCGATCGACGCGAGCGGCGTGCTCGCGCTGCACCCGGAGATCGACCTCGCGCAAGCGAAGACGGGCGTGTACGGCAAGCTCGCGCCGCTCGACGCGCCGCTCGCCGACCACGATCGCGTCGAGATCTACCGCCCGCTGATCGTCGATCCGAAGCTGGCGCGCCAGCGGCGCGTCGACAAATCCCGCCGCGCCGGCTCGATCGAGGGCCGCAAGTGGATGCACAAGGACGCGCGCTGACGCGCGATTCCGCTTCTTTCGCTCCTTCCGCTCCGATTCGTCTGATCAAGCGCCGCGGCGCTCAGTGGGCCGCGGCGTTCGCGTTGACCGACGCGCTGCCCGGCGTATCTCCGCCGGCGGGCGTGTCGTCGTGCTGTCGCACCGAGCCGTACACGCCTGCGAGCAGCAGCACGAGCGCGGCGATCTCGAGCGCGTGCGGCATCCGCTGGTCGTAGGCGAACGCGTAAAGCATCGCGAACACGGTTTCGAACACGATCAACTGACCCGACAGCGTGAGCGGCAACCGCTTCGACGCCACATTCCACAGCCCGTTGCCGAGCCATGACGCGCCGATCGCGAGCACGAGATTCAGCAGCCAGAACAGTTGCCAGCGCGACGCCGGGACGGCCGCCTGCACCGTGCCGGCCGGCAGAGCGAGGATCGCGATCCAGCAGAGCGCGCCGATCAGGCCCGTCACGACACCCCATAGCACCGACCATTCGTTGCCGCCGAAATGATGATGGCGCTGCAGGTAGCGCGTGTTCGCGACCGCGTACCAGGTCCAGCTCGCGAGCGCGCCGGCCGCGCAGGCGATGCCCGCGAGCTTCTGGCCGAGCGTCGTCGCGTGCGCGGCCTCGGACGTGAACAGGTCGACATTGATGCAAGCGATGCCCGCGATCACCAGTGCGAGCGGGACGGCAAGCCGCCGCAGCGGCACGGCGCCGTGGTCGCCGATGCCCGCGAGCGTGACGGTGACGGGTAGCACGCCGACGATCAGCGAACTGGGCGCGATGCCGATCAGGTGCACGGCGCCGGACAGCAGCATGTAGTACGCGACGTTGCCGACGACCGCGAGCTTCACGAGCGCGACGAGATCTTCGCGGGTCAGCCGCGCGAGCAGCGAGCGGGCGGCCGGCAGCGCGGCCGCGAGCGACACGACGCCATACATCGCGTAGCGGCCGGCGCTCAGCAGCAGCGGCGAGAAGTCGGTCAGCAGCCGCGGAACGAGAAACACCATGCCCCACAGGGCACCTGCCAGGACACCATAGACCACACCGCGCCGCATCGACCGCTCCGAACACATGACTGACGAGCGCGCATCTTAGCGACGCCGGTTCGGCGGCGTCTTGTTCATTCCTGCACTCGGGGCACGGCGGGGGTTCGACGTGCCGTGCGACGGAGCGGTCGCGATCCGTTCCTGGTTATCGAGGGCGCGAGGGGTCGCGGCCGCGGTACGGTGCGAATCAGCCGTCGGCCGGGTCGGGCGTCGCACCGGCGCCGTCGCCCGACGCCCGCACGCGCGCCGGGCGCCGCACGGTGCGCAGCTTGCCGCTGTTGCCGCCGCCGCAGTAGAAAAGATCGTGGCCGTCGGATTCGAGCCCCGACACGCCGACGCCGGCCGGCATGTCGACCTGCTCGAGCACCTGGCCCGTACGCGGATCGACGTGCCGCAAATCGCTCTGATCGGCTTCCCAGGTGCCGTGCCACAGCTCGCCGTCGACCCACGTCACGCCGGTGACGAAGCGGTTCGATTCGATCGTGCGCAGCACGGCGCCCGATTCCGGATCGATCTGATGAATCTTGCGTTCGCGGTACTGGCCGACCCACAGCGTGCCTTCGGCCCACGCGAGCCCAGAGTCGGCGCCGCCGCCGGGTGCCGGGATCGTCGCGAGCACGCGGCCCGATTCCGGATCGATCTTCTCGATGCGGTCCTCGACGATCTGGAACAGGTGGCGGCCGTCGAACGCCGTGCCCGCATGCGCGGCGACGTCGAGCGAGCGGACGGTCGTGCCGCGCTCCGGATCGAGCGCATTCAGCTTGTCGCCGGACGCGTACCACACGTGCCGCCCGTCGAACGTGACGCCGTGCACGCCGTCGACGCCCGGAAACGGGCCGTATTCGCGAATGATGTCTGCATTGGAGCGTTTCATGTTCGTCACCTCATTGTTCGGTGAGGCCATCCTAATCTCCCGGCAGCGCGGCAGGGAGTAACAAGGTCGTCGCGAATCCGGGCAGCGGCGGCGTCATCCAGCGGCGCGCGCGTCCGCGTCCGAGCGCCTGCACCTTGGCCGCTTCGGCGAGCGCGTCGAGCGCGCGCTGCACGGTGCGCTGGCTCGCGCCGAGCGCGAGCGCCAGCGCGGAGCTCGACCACGCCTCGCCGTCGGCGAGGAGCGCGAGCACGGCCGCGTGGCGATCGTCGACCGGGCGCGCGAGTACGACGGTCTCGCGCACGCCGAGCGGTTCGAGCGCGAAGCCGCGCGGCGTCGCGGTGACGTTCGCGAGCGGCCGCAGCACCGCTCGGAGCCGGCCGATCTCGACGCGCAGGCGCGCGCGATGCGATTCGTCCGCATGTTTCGCGCGGAACGCGGCGGCCACGAGCGCGTTTCTCGACACGTCGGCCGGCCATGCCTCGCCGAGCGCGCGGGCGAGCACGAACAGCACGGGGCGGCGCGCGAGCGACACGGTCGTGCGCGCGTCGCGCACCGTGTGGCGGCACGCGTCGACGACGAGCGTATTCGACGCGAACAGCGTCTCGACTTCGTCGAGCTGTACGAGCCGCGACGTGCCGCGCGCGATGAGTCGCGCGGCCGGCGCATCGAGCACGCGCGCGGCGGTATCGACTTCGGCCGTCAGCGCGGCGATGCCGGCGTCGTGGGCGGCTGCGCGTGCACGGGCGAGCGCCGCGCGGGCCGCATGCGTGCGGATGCGGCGCATCGCGATGCCGGCCGCGATCAGTTCATGGGCAGCGCGCGACGCGGCCGGCAGCGGCGCGGGATCGAGATGCGCGAGCATCCGTTCGGCATCGTCGATATGACCGATCAGCAGCAGTCGGCGCACGCCGAGATAACGCGCATGCGCGGCGTTCGCGCGGTCGCCGTGCGCGTCGAGCGTCGCGCACGCGGCGTCGAGCGCGCGCGTCGGCCAGCGGAGGTCGCGCGACGCGAGCGCGATCTCGGCTTCCGCGACGACGCAGCGCGCACGCGCCACGGCTTCCTTTGCGCCGAACGCGCGCGCGGCGCCGCGCACGAGTGCCCGCGCGCGCTCGAAATCGCCGAGCTGCGCCATCGCGATCCCGCGCAGCGCGAGCGCCGGCGCGTCGTCGCGCAGCGCGACGCGGTTCAGCGCGCCGAGCGCGTCACCGGCCGCGAGCGCGCGCGCGGCCGCGGTGATCAGCGAATCCATCCGAATCCCGACACACTTGTCACTCCCTCCGGCCCGATGCCGAGCACTAATCTAGCACCACGCACACGGCGCCGTACGCCGTGCCCGGATACCCATCGGAAGGAGGAACCCGCAATGACGACCCATCTCACCGGAACGCGCGACGAATGGCTGGCCGAGCGCAGGGCGCTGCTCGAAGCAGAAAAGGCGCTGACGCGGCAAAGCGACGAACTCGCGCGGCGGCGCCAGGCACTGCCTTGGGTGCGCGTCGACAAGACCTACCGGTTCGACAC
This sequence comes from Burkholderia sp. DN3021, assembly GCF_049805555.1. Taxonomy (NCBI): domain Bacteria; kingdom Pseudomonadati; phylum Pseudomonadota; class Betaproteobacteria; order Burkholderiales; family Burkholderiaceae; genus Burkholderia; species Burkholderia sp. DN3021. The sequence continues at coordinate 35,702 of NZ_JBNCAB010000068.1, forward strand.
CGAAGAAGGGCAGGCAACGCTCGACGACCTGTTTCGCGGCCGTTCGCAACTGCTCGTCTATCACTTCATGTTCGGCCCCGACTACAAGGCCGGCTGCCCGTCGTGCTCGGCGCTCGCGGACGGTTTCGACGGTTTTGCCGTGCACCTGGCGAACCACGACGTGACGCTCGCGGCCGTGTCGCGCGCGCCGCTCGCGAAGCTGCTCGCGTACCGGCAGCGGATGGGGTGGACCTTCCCGTGGGCGTCGTCGGTCGGCAGCGATTTCAACTTCGACTTCGACGTGTCGTTCACCGAAACGCAGCGGCGCACGGGCGACGTCGAATACAACTACGCGCGGGCGGGGCACGCGATGGACATGGATCCGCCGCCGGCGCCCGTCGTGCAGTTCGCGGCGACGTGCGGCACCGATGCGGTCACGTATTCGCTCGACCGGCCGGGGATGAGCGCGTTCGTGCGCGAGGACGGCGCCGTCTATCACACGTACTCGACCTATGCGCGCGGGCTCGACGGGCTGTGGGGGATGTACCAGTGGCTCGATCGCGCGCCGCGCGGGCGCAACGAGGCGGGTCCGTGGTGGCGCCGGCACGACGAATACGCGCGCGGTTGAGCGTGGGCCGGCGACGGGCGGGAGCGTGCGATGACACGGCCGGCAACCGGCGACACGGGCCGCGATCGGCGCGCATTCGGCGCGGCGCTCGTCGCCGTGTTCGCCGCCGCGGCGATGGCGACACTGGCGCAGCACGCGTCGATGGACGCGATGGGCGGCGAACCGATGCCCGGTGGCTGGATGCTCTCGTCCGCATGGCTGCGGCCGTGCGGATGGGGCGCTGGCCGCGCGTTCGCGGCGTTCGCCGGCATGTGGGGCGCGATGACGGTGACGATGATGCTGCCCGTGCTGGCGCCGACGCTCTGGCGATACCGGCAGCGCGTCGGCCCGCTGAGCGCGGCGCGCTCGGCCTGGCTGGTCGTCGTCGCGGGCGCCGGGTATTTCGCGGTATGGATGGCGCTCGGCGCGGTGACGTTTGCGCTCGGCGGCGCGCTGACGGCCGCCGCGGCACGGCTGCCGGCGCTCGCCCGTGCGATGCCGTTCGCGGCCGGCGCGGTCGTGCTCGGCGCGGGCGTGTTGCAGTTCTCGGCGTGGAAGGCGCGCCGGCTGGCGTGCTGCCTGCACGCGACGGCGGGCCCGCACCGGTCGCGCTCGGATGCCGGCGCGGCCTGGCGGCACGGCGTGCGAACCGCGATGCGTTGCGGCGCCTGTTGCGGGAACCTGATGGCGGTCGCGCTGGCGGCCGGCATGATGGATCTGCGCGTGATGGCCGCCGTGACGGTCGCGATCGCCGCCGAGCGGCTGGTGCCGGCCGGCGAGCGCGTTGCGCGGCTGGTCGGCGGTATCGCGATCGGGGGCGGTCTCGCGATGATCGCGCGCGCGGCCGGGCTGGTATAAGACCGGGGAGGCGAGCTGATCCGGCGCGTTGCCGGGCCGCAGGCGATCGGTGCCGCCGCTGCCGCGTGGCCCGGCCGCGACAGGCGCGGTTGCCGCGGCGCAGCCCGTTGCGCGAATGGCTCGACGCGGCGGTGAAACGAAAGGCGATCGAAAACGAACCGAACGGCGATCCGAACGATTCGGCCCCCGAACGCACGAAAACGGCTAAGCCGTTGTTCGTGTTGTGAAAATTCGCAGCGCTTCGCGTATAATTCGCTTTTGCGCCCATAGGATTTGCCATGCGTCTGATCCAAAAAGCACTCACTTTCGATGACGTGCTCCTCGTACCCGCCTTCTCCGACGTTCTCCCGCGTGACACCAGCCTCAAGACCAAGCTGACCCGCAACATCTCCCTGAACATGCCGCTCGTGTCCGCCGCCATGGACACGGTCACCGAAGGTCGTCTCGCGATCGCGATGGCGCAGCAGGGTGGCGTCGGTATCGTCCACAAGAACCTCACGCCGGCCGAACAGGCCCGCGAGGTCGCGAAGGTCAAGCGTTTCGAGTCGGGCGTCGTCCGCGACCCGATCACGGTGCCGCCGCAAATGAAGGTGCGCGACGTGATCGCGCTGTCGCGCCAGCATGGCATCTCGGGTTTCCCGGTCGTCGAAGGCCCGCAGCTTGTCGGCATCGTCACGAACCGCGACCTGCGTTTCGAAACGCGCCTCGACGAGCCGGTCAAGTCGATCATGACGCCGCGCGAGCGCCTCGTCACGGTCAAGGAAGGCACGCCGCTCGCCGAAGCGAAGGCGCTGATGCACAGCCACCGCCTCGAGCGCGTGCTGGTCGTCAACGACGCGTTCGAACTGCGCGGCCTGATGACCGTCAAGGACATCACGAAGCAGACCGAGCACCCGGACGCGTGCAAGGACGAACACGGCAAGCTGCGCGCAGGCGCGGCGGTCGGCGTCGGTCCGGACAACGAAGAGCGTGTCGAGCTGCTGGTGCAGGCCGGCGTCGACGTGATCGTCGTCGATACCGCGCATGGTCACAGCAAGGGCGTGCTCGAGCGCGTCCGCTGGGTCAAGCAGAACTTCCCGCACGTCGAGGTGATCGGCGGCAACATCGCGACGGCTGCCGCCGCGAAGGCGCTCGTCGAATACGGCGCGGACGCGGTCAAGGTCGGCATCGGTCCCGGCTCGATCTGCACGACGCGGATCGTCGCAGGCGTCGGCGTGCCGCAGATCAGCGCGATCGCGAACGTCGCGGAAGCGCTGAAGGGCACCGGTGTGCCGTGCATCGCCGACGGCGGCGTGCGCTTCTCGGGCGACGTGTCGAAGGCCCTCGCGGCCGGCGCGAACGCGGTGATGATGGGCAGCATGCTGGCGGGCACCGAAGAGTCGCCGGGCGACGTGTTCCTGTACCAGGGCCGCCAGTACAAGGCGTACCGCGGCATGGGTTCGGTCGGTGCGATGAAGGACGGCGCGGCAGACCGCTACTTCCAGGACAACTCGGCAAACATCGACAAGCTCGTGCCGGAAGGCATCGAAGGCCGCGTCGCGTACAAGGGTTCGGTCAACGCGATCCTGTTCCAGTTGGTCGGCGGCGTGCGCGCCAGCATGGGCTACTGCGGCTGCCGGACGATCGACGAGCTGCACGACAAGGCCGAATTCGTCCAGATCACCGCCGCGGGCATGCGCGAGTCGCACGTGCACGACGTGCAGATCACGAAGGAAGCGCCGAACTACCACGTGGACTGACCGCCGATGAAACCGCTGCTGCGAGCCGTGCTGATCATCGATGCCGTGCTGCTGCTGGCGTTCGGCGTGCTGTTCGTGCTGACGCCCTGGCAGTCGCTCTTCAACGCGCTGCAGCTTGCGAACATCCAGCCGGCGATGCTCGGCCAGGCGTTCGGCATCGCATTGCTCGGGCTCGCGTGGCTCGCGTTTCATGCGGCGTTCAACGGCGATCTCACGGCGCCCGTCGCGCGGTCGGTCGGCCACGTGTACTGGCTGACCGGCGTGCTGACGATCGTCTGGTCGATCGGCACCGGCAGCGGTCCCGCGCTCGCGGCCGCCGGCCGGGTGTTGTCGGCCGTGGCCGGGGTCGCGCTGATCGTGCTCGGCCTCGGCGGCGTGCGGCTCGCATCGGCCGTGCGCCGGCGCGAGAAGGCGCAGGCGCTCGACGCGCGCGCACCGGCGCAGCGTCCGGC